>CAJGCA010000065.1 GCA_904501705.1 Clostridiaceae bacterium
GACGCGACCATGTAGACCTCGGCCATCACGCGGATCATGTCGCGCATCACTCGGTAGCACGGCATATCAGGGGTATACTCGGCAAACCCCGTCTGCACGACCGCAAGCTCCTCCGCTCCCCGGAAGGTCAGCCATCGTCCCTGCATGACAGACTCGACAGACTCGACGCTGACGTTCGGTTCGTGAGCAATCAGATTGTGAGCAAATAAAAGTGCTGCGAACCCTCTGTTGGTTTCTTCCATGTTTTTCTCCTCCTCTTGTGGTTAAACTCTTAATACAGGGAAATCGAGGTTAATTGAGGTAGCGACCCTCAAATTTAACGCTGTTATTCCTTTTTTCCTGCAAGCTGGCGGTGCCGACCCGCCGCGCTCTCGCGCCCTCCGAGGGCTTGCATATATAATGGTAGATTCCCCCGAGGGGGAGCCTCCTCCGAGGAAGAGGCTGTCGGTCATATTCGAAGCTGCGCCGAATGCTCCTGAAAATGTGCTTCCTGAAGGTCAAAGTAGACCTTCTCGATCTCAAACCCTACAAACTCCAATCCTGCCTCCCACGCCGCTCGGCGGCTCGTACCGCTCCCGACATGGGTATCAAGGATCCGCCATCCTTCCTCCGCGTAAGTGCGGAAGATCCAGCGGTATAGGTCGATGGGCTTCTGGGTAGGGTGTATCCGCACGTCGTTTGTGGCCTTGTTTCCACGCATGATGTGCCCCTCGTCCACGTTCTTGCCCTGCATCATGCCGTTCCACATATAACGGTACAGCCGCACGCTGTCGTGAATGTTGGTGGCGGCGATCTCGCAGTCAGAGAAAGTGCTTGAGCCGTTGCACTTGTCCCACACGATCCGCCCGGGGGCGAAGCGGTAGTCAAAGTAATTGCACCCCCAGATGATGTACCGTTTGGAGACCCGCTCCAACTCGCGGAAGTATTCGACCCCCGGAACCTGCCAATGCTCTGTCACGGGATACATCCGCCGCTTTATGTTCGTGGCGCTAATCGATCTACCGTAGTACGCTCTCCGCTCTGGGCCACTGAAATATGGAGGATCCACCACGGCCAGATCGAAGTGCTTGTCCGGGAACCGCGCCATACCGATCATGCAGTCCTCGTTGTAGACGATATTACTTGTACCCATTTCCTTCATACTCGCTGTAAATGTACTTTACCACCTTCCCGCATTTCTCGCAGTGCTTATACAACTGCTCTCCACGGAGGGACTGAAACCTATCGACTCTGCGGACAACTTCCCATTTGTGTCTGCAAAACAGACGTTTCAGCACTTGAATCATGACTGCTTGCCCTCCTTCTTTGCCGCCGCCGCAACCCCGGCCGCGTTATACACCGCACCCAGAGCCTCAACGAAATCGGCATCAATACAGTTGTACTGCATGATCACGCCCCGCAAGACGCAACCGCTCTTGACCGCCACGTATGCCGTGCCTCGCTCTGTCACGCGCTTGTAGCACTCGCAGTCCTTCCAGTTGTCGAAGGGCGCGCGGTACTCGTCCTTGATGACCAGCAAAGCACCCGCGCTGTCCCGAAGCAGATGGAGGGCAACACCGCCCAGCGACATGGTCAGCTTGACAGGCTCAAGCAGTTCCTCCCCGGCACAGAAATCGGTAAAGCACAGATCCGCGGGAAGCTGCTCGTGGTAGGATACCCTCAACTTCTCCGCCTGCTTGGCGTTGACGTCGAAGATGGCGTACACCGCCTCCTCGTTCAGGTAGGGCACACCATCCAGCGGGTACAACGTACCGCCGTCGCCCATCCATTGACGTATAGGCGCTACGATAACATCATCCTCCGATTCGTCAACGACCGCCTGCTCATCACACAGGACCACGTTTCCCGCGGTCTTGCAGATCTTTTCAATCTTTTTGAGTTTCATGATTCTCTCCCTTCATCCTATCTGCCGCCCGCCAGACTTGGTAAAGCGCCCATGCAAGCGGGTTTCTGATATACCCCTGTTTCTTGGCCAGTTCATATTCTTTTTTAAGCATATCTATCGCTTTTTCAAGAGTCATTTTTTCCTTCTTTCGTTTTTCTTGGATCGTATTGCCCACACTTTCGACAATGCTCTTTATCGAAAATTTTCCCGTAATAGTCGCAAACAATCCTTATTTTCCCGTTCTTGGTGTAGGTGAATCCTTGATGTTTACAATTCCTTCTTGGAGCCATTAAACTCACATTCTTTCATCTTCGCCCCGCACGTATCACAGTACGTTGGGCGAAACTCATCCCAAGTATGCTCTTCTCCACAATTTGAGCAGGTAACATAACCTTTTTCGTCTGTAATCCACTCTGCCTCGATCTGTTTGCGATAGTCTGCGTTGTAGGCTCTCTCGGCGTAGTCCTTATAAAAGCAATGCTCAGAACATTCTGAGCATGCCAGCTCTTCCGAGAAACAGCACATGGCTCTCGCCATCTCCTCAATCTGCTTTTCCGTTTCCACATCTCCACCCCCTCTCCTCGCTCCAAACCCAGCACACCCCCGCCTCATCCACGTGCACCGTGATCTGCTCCTCGTTGGTAGCGATCACCAGGCAGGAGACCATCTTGCCCCCGTCCGGCACATCAGCCGAAACAAATTCCAGCGCGGCCAGCTCCGAGAGCGCCGTCTCCAGCGCCTCGCCGCCAAGCCACGTCTGCTCATACGGAGCCGTTACGTCGGGTATGTAGTAGCAGACCGTCACCTCGGAAGCGGCGGGGAGTCCCAACGGCTCCCCTTCCCGACCTCTCCGAAACTGCACTCCCAGCACCAGCAGCGCGAAGGCCAGAATCAGTACCAGCAAAATCATCAGCCGCAGAGCGTAGTCCTTACAGGCTTGTTTCATGCGCCCGCCTCCTTCATCAACGTGTGGAATCCCCATCTTTTCTTTTCGTTGAACCAACGGTCAATGCATACCTCGCAGGATATATCGTCGCCGTTCTTATCAACCGCGCATGGAATGTCGCAGCAGAACCAATCGTGCAGCTTGTGCGTCAGCTCCTCAACGGTTTCGCATGCGGGGATCAGTTTCAAAAGCTCCGCCGCTCTATCCGGATCTCTGCCTCGGTCAAACGCGGCCACCCACTTCGCACGCTGCTCCTCGCTCAACAGCTTCAACGCCTCAAATCGGGTCATTTCACCGCCCGGCTCGGCAGTGACTTCTGCGGCCTCGTTCGCACCGGCCTTTACCTCTCCCGGATCCTTGCCGCCGTTGGCGTAATACATGGGGCTTGTTCCGTCCAGCATGGCCCGCTCATATGGCTCCACCTCGTATCCGATGGCCTCCAGGAGCTTGTAGATCAGATCCAGCTTATCACTTTTTTCGTAATCGCCCATGTACTGCTTGGCTGTCTTGTCGCCGCTGTACTGCCACGTGCGGAACGGATGGTGGTCTCCTCCGTTGTTCTCGATCCCCGCATAGATCGCCCACAATGCGGTCTGCACAGGGTGCCTGCGAGCATCATTTTTAACGTCGTTGAGGAGGTCGTTGTCAGTCTTCCCCTCATGATCTGTCCAGTCACCGAGGAATTCCTCCAGATCGTCTCTTCCGGTGTACGGGTTTCCGTTATTATACGCCCAGTAGTCCACCGCTCCGGCCATGAACGCGCCGAACACAGCGGCGCACGTGGCGGAGTCCAGACCACCCACCCAGAAATTCCGCTTTTCAGCCAGTTCCTCAAAGACCTGCTTTAAGCCGTCTGCAACGCGCTTGCGCTCGTTCCATTCGGCATCCCACGCGGCCTTGGCAGGATCCGCGTTCACGGGATCTGCGCCGGTCTTGGCGAACAGTCGCACCTCGGAGGGATACTCCTCCAGCCAGTAGGCCACCTCCCACTCGGGCTTTACGATTCCGTCCAGCTTCGCGCCGAGGAATTTCTCGTTGGAGGGCTTGGTGGACTTGGAAACGCTCACAACAGGCTTCCATTCGCCCGAATACCGCTCCTTCTGCTCAAGCCTGCGCAGACCCATGCTCTCCATGACCTCCGTCCATGCCGACTCCTGCTCTCGCTTCTTCTCGATATCCTTGGCGTTCTTGACCTGCCACTCAAAGTTGGCCGTTCCAATGGCTCCGAGAGCCTTGTCGCGCAGTTCCTCATCGTTGATCTCGCCCACCTTCTCCAGATCGCCAATGGAGATCTGCTTGCCCTTGGCCGCCTTTTCCAACTGCTCGGGGGCAATGGCCGCTACCTTCAGGCGGCGGCGCACCGTGGACTCGCTGATACCCGTCTTCTCGGCGATCTGGGCGGCGCCCAGACCCAGATCCATGGAGAGTTGACGCAGACCCTGCGCCTGCTCCACGGGGGTCAGATCGGTTCTCTGCAGATTCTCCGTCACCATGGTTGCCAGCTGATCCTCGTAGCTCATGTCCGCGATCACGCAAGGCACCTCGGGCAGCCCTGCCAGCTTGGCCGCGCCCAGACGTCTGTGACCGATGACCGCCATGTAGTGGCCGCCGTCGATCTGCTCTGCAGTGATCCCCAGCTCAGCGATCCGCTCGGCGGGAAGGTTCCCGACCTCCACCACCGTCAGATTCTGCATGATTCCGTTCGCCTTGATGCTCTCGGCCATCTCGGCGAGATCCCCCAGCTCCTTGCGGGGGTTCTTGGGGTGCGGCAGGATTTTCTCCGTCCGCAGGTATACGAGGTTGTTTCTTACGGTTTCCATTTTTCTTTATCCTCCTCTTTGTTTATATCAATCGGTTTTCGGCGGCTCTGGCAGGGGCATCCAATGGGTGACCTTATATCGCATATACTTTGTCAAATAATGCGTTCCGTCAGCATCAGCTACCATCCAATATCCACCGCTATATGAACCTATCACCATCGCGGGTGCTCCCCCTATTGTCAATCCTTCTAATGCGACCAATACCGCTCTGCAATTATCCGGCAACCTCTCCTCCACGCTGATCCACTCCGCCCTCGGTGCGACGTCGGCTCCATCAAGGTGATGCACACAGCTATAGGTTTCGGGATGATATTCAGGACACACATCTCTGTGAAAACAAGATTGACATTTATATTCGTGTTGTTCCATTCACTCACCGCCTTTCGTATTCACTTTTTCTCGCCATTGGTCGTAAGCATCACGGCATTTCTTGCAAAATCCTTTTTGCTCTGCGATTTCGTAGCCTCCAAACATGGAGACATAGACTACGTCATCCTCGTTATACAGATATGTTTCGCACATTTTCCATATCTCGCCGTAGGCATTGGATCGCCGATAATAGTCATAATCAATCGGTTCTGCGTGTTCTTCGGGATATTCAAAGGTTTTATAGACTTCTTCATTGGTGGCGTTCTTCCACTTTTCTGCTATCTGCTCAAAAATCGGGATGCCTTTCCAATCCTTAAAATCGTAGTCTTGGTCGCAAGAATTTTGAAAATAACAAGTCAAGTCAAAAATGTCTGCTACGCCATCGGGAACGCCAAACACACCGAGAATGTTGTGTTCGGATATATAGAAGAACCGATAAGAGAAAACACCGTTCCGCATCCATGCTCTGTCAAGTTGTTCCTTGGCATAATCGCTGTCATTTTTAAGCAAATAGTCTTTATTGATAGATGGCATAAAGATGAAATTGTCCTGCGCTATCTTGGCAAAATTCGACTTGCAAGCATCCTTGATTTTCTTCAAGAAATCGTACAGTTCTCCCTCTTTTATGGTCTTAAAGTTTATCGTTGCGCTGTAACTCATTCCGCGCCGCCTCCCATCTTCGCAAAACTGCAATACTCTTCCGGCTCTACACGGCAATTTCGCGCATAACAATACCACGACTCTTTCGCCTCTTCGCCGATCTCCTTAATCGGGTATCTGTGTTCGCAAAACTTGCAATTCTTACACAGGATCACCATGCGCCATCCTGCGTTGTACAAGGCTTTTGCATACCACGCACCAAACCCATCGTTCATGCTCCCGATAGTCGCAAGAGCGTTTACTTTGGCCGTCTCAAGATCCTCGGCCATCTCCTCAATCTGCTTTTCCACACTCACAAACGATCCCCCTCTCTGATCTCCGCCACCGCCTCCATCCAAGGCTCCATCTCTTGCGGACAGCCATCTGTAACTGTGAGGGCGCACATAAACTCCAATGCTCTGACGATAGTCAGATAGTGCTCTCTGTCGTCCGCCGACCAATCGTCAGTTGGCTCGACAACTTTCTTTATTCTTTCAAGTGCCTTTTCGTATCTATTCATTTTTTCCACGCCTCCTTGTCCGAGAACCAAACGTTCCCCTCTTCATCCATTCTAACCGCCCGCTCCCACTCCAGGACGTAGCATCCCTTCTTGCGGAGCTCCTCGTACATGTAGTAATCCTCCACGTTTTTCCCGGTAGCCGCCAGGACATACTCGCCGTCTTGGATCCTCAGCTCCCTCCGAGCCTCCGCCCGACAGCGGATCATGTCCTCCCAGTCCCGCCGCAGTCTCTTTGCTCCGTGAGGATCCTGCTCGTTAATAGAGAGCGCGTAGAGCAGGGAGATCAGCATAGCGTTGGCCGTCGCCTCGTACTCCTTCATGCGGTACTTCTCCGTCCGCTTCCACGCCCGCAGGTCCGCGTCACTCATGCCCATCACGTCCTTGATCAGCTCGTCCCGCTCGTCCTGCGCCGTCTTGATTCTTGCCTTCATGTTCTTGTTCCTTTCTTTT
Source organism: Clostridiaceae bacterium (assembly GCA_904501705.1). Classification (GTDB taxonomy): domain Bacteria; phylum Bacillota; class Clostridia; order Oscillospirales; family Acutalibacteraceae; genus UBA5905. The sequence continues at coordinate 6,630 of CAJGCA010000065.1, forward strand.
TTTCGAGATCAGACCTCGATCTCAAAATCCTTGTTTTCCTTCCCAAAAGCCAGCTCCCGCGTCTTGGGTACGTAGGTTGCGTGTTTATAGATAATGCCCCCGCGTAGCTTGAAAACGCCATAGCGGTAGTCAGGCACACCGATGAAGCTGGCCTGAACCTGCCCGTCGATCAGGAAATCGATCTCATAGCCCTCGGCCACCCGACGCTCCCCCTTGAAATCGTAGACACGCCGCTTGTAGTCTCCGCGCCTCCACTTGGCCGTGTACCTCGCCATCACGCTACCTCCTCCGGACTCAGCATCCTGCTCACCAGATCCGCCACGGGGATCTTAAAGAGCTTCGCCGCGCTGTCCATGTCGGAGGCCGTCCACCGCTCCGGGTGAGACATCCGATTGTAGTAGGTCGCCCGACAGATGCCCATGTACTCCATCACATCCTCGGCAGGCTTGCTCCGCACGTCGCAGATGGTGCGCAGGTTCGCGCCGAAGATCGCGCCGATACCCATTTTCCTAACCGTCTGCTTTTTTGCCATCAGCTCCCCTCCCCCTTCTGCCATCTCCGGCGGATCCGCTCTCTCTTGCGCGGTCTGTCCCACAGCTCCGCGTCGTCCTCATATGTAATAACTACCAAGCCCTTAAAAAACCAAACGATATTTTCCCAAACAGCTCTCATGATTTATACTCCTTCCAAATGTTCCTCACGGCAAAACCAGCCGCGCTCAAATTTTGGTTCGATGCCTATGTCCCGCGCCCGGTAGTCAGTAACACCGTCGTAGATCTCCCGCGGGAACTCCACCGTGTAGTCGCGGGTATCCACGTAGATCACGGTGCCTACCCATCCGTCAATGTCCGGATTCCCGGTGTCGTCGGTGTGATACTTTACCTTGTCGCCTATGTTGTACTTTCTGTCCACGTTGATCTCACCGCACCGCACCTTGTTGTCGCACAGCCGGCAAACGTACTTGACAAATTTGATGGGGCCAGTATATCTCGTTCGCATCATCTTGGTTCCGGTCGGGAACCGCTCGTGGCAGATAGCGCATACGTGCGGAGCCTTGATAGCCACCAGCCCCTGCTCCTTGATCTTGAGATCGCTCATAGGCTCATCTCCTGCTCCTGCCGCCCGCCCTTTGGAGGCCGCGCAAACCACGTGCGTCCGAGATCTCGATACGGAAAGTACGTTCCCAAGTCATCCTCGGGAGGATCGTAGTCGCTCACAAAGCAACCCTTGGAGCCAACCTCGGTGATCGTCAGCTCGTCCACGATTTCCTCTTCATCGCCGTCCCACGGTACGTAAATCTTCTGCCCGATCCTGACGGGCGCGTAAAACACATGCTTTTCCACCACTCGTTCTCCTTCTTTTTCTTTGTTTTTTATTTCACCTTCCGCCCGGTAACCCGCATCAGCGCAGGCTCCAGCGGCATGATCTTCTTTGTTTCCGGACTCCAAACCCCCACGGGCAAGCCGTCCTCGGTGACCACGTACATCCAGTCCTCGGGGATGATCACCGACAGCTCCCCCTGCAGCTCGGGGTACTTCCCCCGCACCGCCTCGATCTCCGCGGCTACCCGGCCGCGCTCCTCGTCGCACATGCCCGTCAGCTTAAGGTCGATCTGCACCCGCATGCTCTGCGCTATAGGGGTGTTGTCCCCGCGCAGGGCTTCGATCACCCGCGCCTTGGCCTTGCCGAACATGGCACCCAGGGCCTCGGTGGTGACCCCGAAGGACTTCATCCGCACCTCGCACCGGCGTTTAAACTCATCTTTTCTCATATTACTCAGTTTTTCCTCCATTTTTCTATTGACAAATCTGATTTTGTGTGCTAATATTAATCGAAAGTTAGATTTCAGCCCGTTCCC
>CAJGCA010000066.1 GCA_904501705.1 Clostridiaceae bacterium
AGACCTGCTCGGAAAAGGATACAGTGAAGCGGATGTAAATGCCGCTTTGGAAAGCCAGCGAAAAATGGTGAGTGGCGCCGTGACCGACTACAAGGCCGGAGATATTACTTCTGCGGTGGCTCAGGCAGAGACGCTTGACGAAGCATACAGGCAGGGGCAACTGACAGTGGAGGAATACGACGAAGCCAAGGCAAAGAATTCCAAGGTCATTATGGAGAGCATCAACAAGGGCATGAAGCGGATCGAGGATACCGACTACCGTGCGCTGGGGATCTCCGAGGAGGAGTGGAACGCTTTGGAAGACGGCGAAAAGAAGCTCACTGTATTCGACCGGATAGGACAACTTGTTAAGAGCGGAGTTGTTAACGAGACAGACTACGTGAAGATGCTGAGCAAGGACCTTGATGAGGAGTTTTCCAGCAAGGAATACAAGGAGAGCGAAACTCAGCTGAGAGACGCTATGGACAGCGCGCTTGTTATTCAGGATTTGTATGATAGCGGATATTTAAGAGACGATTCGTACAAGTATCTTATCTATGAAGAGATCGTGCCTCAATTTGAGGGAACGAGATTTTGGGAGGTATTGGACGTTCAAGACAAGTCGTTGGGTGAGGAAAAAGAATACAAGAAGGGCAGTAATCCTTTTAATGCGATAGAAAACTATAATTCGGCACAAAGCTATGGATCTCCTATGACAGCAAAGACCAGTAAATCCCTATCCCACGATCACAAAGAATTGCTTCTTAAAATCGTCAGAGAAAGAAGGAAAGCAATAAGAGAGCACGCTGCCGGTAAAGGCGCGAAAGGAGCAACAAGGGCATGAAGCACGTAAGCGCATACAGAGGGGCGGGTTTGAATCCTAACCGCGTCACAAAAAAGAAACCTGCTGAAAGAGTAAGTGCATACGCGACAGAGGAAAAAAATCGAGGCGGCCTCCTCGAAGGAACCGGCTATGTAGCCGGACGCTTAGGCCTTGGTCTTGCCGGAGTCGGTGAGGGCGTACTGGATATTGCCGCCGCCGGCGGCGATCTCCTCCGCGGCGACACCGAAATGGCCAAGTACCGTTTCCTCGACAACCGCACAGCCGACGCCCAGCAGAGCCTTACCGAGTGGTACAACCCCGGCAAGGGTATGCAGTTCGCCGGCGACGTAGCCTCCGGCGTGGGCCAGTCCTCGGTGTTCCTTCTTGATGCCCTCGTTCCCGGATTGGGCACAGGGCTTTTCTTTGGAGGCATCACGGGTCAGAGTGTTGCGGGAGCTGCACAGCAGACCGGAGACGTGGGACTCAAAGAGATCGGATACGGTGTCGCGTCGGGTGCCGCCGAGGCCGCGCTGGGTAAGCTGGTCGGCGCAGGAGGCAAGGTAGCCGGTAAGCTGGGCTCTTCTCTGACGAGGAGCACAGGCAAGGCTGTCGGCCAGCGCGGAATCACAAACGCCCTCACCAAGGCCACCGGGAAACGGTTGGCGGGGATGGGCTGGAACGTAGCTCAAAACACGCTTGCGGATGCCGCAGGTGAATTTACTGAGGAGTTTACCGCCGAGTACATAGACACCGGTCTGCAGAGGCTATTTGGCATCGACCCAAACGCCTCCACCTCCTTCGGTGAGGCTCTCCGCGCGGGAGCTGTTGGATTTGTATCGGGTGCCGCCATGGGCGCACCTGCCAACGTGTACAACTACAAAAACTCTGTCGCCGCCGGCAAGGCGATCCGTGAGGAGGGCGGCGTAGATCAACTCCTGTACCGCGCCGCCGCTACTGTGGATGTGCTCAAAGAGCAGGAGGAGCAGTCCCGCGAGAAGGGCCGTACAAAGGCCACCGTGCCCGAGGACGCGGGGTTGGTCGGTAAGACTGCCGCCAAGGGGAAGCAGGCTGTGGCCAATCTGGGGGACAAAATAAAGGCCTCCAAGACCAAGGGGTACTGGACGAAGCTGGAAAAGAACATCAACGCCTACACGAGCATGGACGAGACCATGCGGACTTCCGAGGCAGGCGATGCGCTCCTCGGTGAGCTGCGAGGAAATCTGTTCTTTACAAACATGTCATACGCCGTCGAGGAAGCCGAGGAGGCTCTGAAGACCGCAACGGACGAGCAGATCGCCGAGTGGCTGGTAGAGGTCAACGATAAAGCCAAGAAGGCCGGAAAGGCCGATGCCAACTACACCGTGGAGGATTTCCGAGCCAACAAGGACGGCATTCTGTCTACGGTGGCGGCTGCGTTCTGGATCGACGAGATCAGGCGGACGGCGAAGGGGGCAGAGAGTGCCAAAAAGGCCACGGAGAAGCCCGAAGAGCCCGCACAAGCCCCGAAGGACACCACAGCCGAGCAAGTGAACGCCCAGGAGCAAAACGCCGATACGGAGGATTTGAGCGGTATCGAGGAAGAGGTGTGGAGAGCGGTGACGGATGAAACCGTCAAGGGCTACGGCACACAGAATGAGCAGAAGGTGGCTCTTCTCCGCGCCGCTGTCACTCATGGCGTACCCGAAAAGTCCGTCCCCCTTATGCTGGAGAGATTCCGAGAGGGGACCGACATGACCCCTGCCGAATTCGCAGACGCTTGGGCGGACGGAGTATTGTTTTTCGGACGACTCGGCTTGAACGAAAAAAAGATCAGCCAAGATAGCGCACTCTCCCGCATGAGCGAGAAGGCGCGGCGTGCATCCATCGAATACGGCAAGTGGCTTTCGGAGGAGCAGAGATCCAAGGAGCAGGAAGCCGCCAAAAAGAAAAAGCGCCCCGTGAAGGAGGGCGAAAGCCGTAAGCCCAAAGGCGAGGTCGTGAGACACCCCGGGATCAATCTCAAAGCGGATTTGGACGATGCCCAGTTCACCGCATACAAGGCCGCCGAGATCATGGCACCTGCCTTGAAGGCCGACATTGAGATCCACAAGGGGCTGGAGCGAAACGGCAAGCAGGTCAACGGCTATTACGACACCAAGACCAACACCATCCACATCAACATCGACGCGGTGCGTGACGGTAAGCACATCGCGCTTTACACCCTCGGCCACGAGGTAGCCCACTACATCAAGGCGTGGTCGCCGAAAAAGTTCTACGAGCTGGGCGACTACGTAATGGAGCAGTTGGGAGAGGGAGCAGAGCAGGCCATCCGTGACAAGCTGGACTTCCTGAAAAGGAACGGTCTTGTCAAGGGGCTGGACGAAACCGAAGCCTACGACCGAGCCTATGAGGAGGTCGTTGCCGACGGTATGGAGCTTGTGCTGACCGACGGAACGGTGCTGGATGCGCTCGCCCGTGAGAACAAGACCCTTTGGCAGAAGATCAAGGACAGGATCTTCGAGATCATTGAGAAGATCAAGAAGGCCTACGGCGATCTCAGCAAGACCTCCCGCACGGCGCAGATCCTATCCGAGACTATGGACTCGCTGGACGAGATCGAGCAGCTTTTCTACGAGGGCGTGACCGAAGCCGGAGAACGCACCCGCACCGCCGAAGCGGGAGTGATCGTAGACGACGCGAGCGGCACCGCCATGCTGTCGGTGGACGACATCCCCAAAACCGAACAGGAGATCGACGATGCCGTCAACCGCCTGGTGGCCAAGCTGGGCGTAGACGAGTCCCGCGCCCGTAAGTGGGTCGAGGACGAGATCTCTCTCGCCACCCTGATCCTCCGCGACGACATGGTAGACTACGCGCACCGCAAGGCTGACCGCCGTCTCACTGCCATCGTCAAGAACAGCGACTACAAGCAGGGCACGCTGGACTTCTCCAACATCTGCCGCAAGCGCAGAGAGTACACCCGCATGATGCAGCGTATCCAGCAGGCGTTCCCCAACCGCCGATTCACTGCCGAGGAATTCGCCACCATTCGTAAGATCATGGTGGACGAGGGCCTGGAGGTGGCCTGCGGTCTGTGCTACGTGGAGGATCGCCGTCAGAACGAGGGCTACATCGCAGAGACCTTCCAGAGAGCCGTAGAAGCATGGAGAGAGGGAAACCGCGACACCTACTACGATACCAAGAACAACGTGGAAAGCGCCTACAACAAGGGACAGGCCAAGGCCATGGCCATGCTGGAGGGTGGAGACTACGTGCCGACCATCGCGGATCTGACCACGGTGGAGGGCATGAACAAGCTCCAAGCCGAGCACAAGGACATTCTCCAAGCGTGGAAAGCGTTCAACAATGCACGAGGCATGTCGTCGGCGCGACTGCTCACCAACGAGGCCGAGTACCAACGGCAGATCCTCAGATACAGAAAGGATCAAGTCAAGCGCATCAACGATCTCGGCGGCCTCCGTGTCTTCTCCTTCTCAGACTTTGAGGAGTTCCACCTGATCGACATCATCCAAGCCGTGCAGGACTGCGCGGCCATGGGCATCAAGATCCAGTTCTACACCAAGGTGCCGAGCTTCGCGCTGCTCATGGCGGACACCAAGGCCAAGGGTAACCTCAGCCTGATCCCCAAGGGCGATCTCGGATACGAGACGAAGAACGGCAAGCGCGTTCTGGTCTACGATCCCGTGGAGGGTATCGACTTCAATGACCCCGCCTTTAAGGAGGTAGCAAGAGAAAACCCCAACATCGGTACCATCCTCGTCGGCATCAACGATGACCATATACGCACCGCCATGGAGGATGACTTCATTGACTACATCATCCCCTTCCACACCGGCCAGACAGAGGTGGTGCGCCAGATCAAGAAGATCGGCAAGTGGAAAAACTACAAGAACGAGCAAGTGGACAAGCCGTGGAAATCCGGAAGCAAGGCCAAGCCCGTGAACATCTACACAGACGTGATTGCCGCCGCCGAGCGAGAGGGAAACCCCATCCGCAACGAGCGACAGTTCGTGGAGCGGTTCCTCAAGGTCTGCGAGGAGCGAGGCCTGCGCCCGCGATTCTCAGACTTCCTCAACACCAACGCCGAGGGCAAGTATGTCTACACCAAGGGCTACTACAAGCTGCTCCTTGACTTCAAGATGTTCGACAAGGACGGCACCTACCTGCCACAGGAGCCTGTCATCCCCGAATTCGATGCGGATCTGCTCCATGAGCTGACCGAGAAGTACGTCGCCGGAGAGAAGGCCAAGACCGAAGCAGAGAGCCCTGCCTTCAAGCGAGCCTTGGAGAGGGTGGAAGCCGAGGTCGTTGGTGATGACGAGGGGAGGATGTACTCCATCGACGAAACCACCGAAACCCCAGACGTCTCCGAAAACCGCGACCTGACCGACCGTGAGATCCTGGGCATGGCCTTGGAGGGAGCGGTGCAGAACGAGGATGAATGGAAGATCGTCAAGTCCTACCGAGAGCAGGCCGCCCTGCTGGAGCTTGTGCGGGAAAAGCGAGACGGGTATATCAAGGAGGCCAACGCGCTGGAGAGACAGATCAAGGCTCTGCGGGCGCGGATGGAGGACGAGGGAGACCCGGACGGTTGGATCCGAAAGGCTATGGACGAAGCCATCGCCAAGAAACGAGAGGCCGAGCGGATGCGGGACGAGCAGGTCAAGATCCTTGACAACGCCGACCGCGAGCTCCTCCGCATGAAGGCCGCCAAGCCCTTCCGTGAGATCCTTGCCCGCGAGCAGAAGCGCGTCCGCGCGGCTGAGTACAAGGCCGAGAGAGCCGAGGAAAAGGCGGAGAAGGCCAGGGAGACCACGAAGCGGGTGCGCGAAGAGTACAAAGAAAAAATATACAAGGCCAGACGGGATGCGACCGACTACAAGCAAGCGGTCTACCGCACCGCCTACGCCAAGGCCGACGAGAAGAACCAAAAGTACCGCGACAGGCTTGACGAGATGGCCAAGCAGTCTATGGAGCGGAGGGAGATCACCATTCGCATGAGGGAGGCCAGACGAGTCCTGGGCTACCTCAACACCATGCTGTACCACCCCACCAAGCAAAAGCACGTGCCCGAGAGCCTGCAAGCACTTGTCGATAAGACCCTGCGGTCTGCGGATCCCAAGCAGTTCGGCATCAACCGCGATCATATCCGTGAGATGTCCGAGCTTGCGGGAAAGATCCGAAAGCTGGAAAGCAAGGCGGGAAGGACTACCGAGGAACAGAAGACGCTGGATGCAATGAAGACCAAGTACGAAAAACTGGAAGCCGACACCATCTCCGTCAAGAGACAGGCCGAGGCACTCGTGACGGCCTTTGAGCAGTACGTCACGTCAACGGCAGACGGCGATCAGATCGATAATAACATGCTGGAAGGGTTGCGCAAGACCGTCACCGAGATCGAGGAAGCACCCTTGAACGAGATGACTCTGGAATCCCTCAAGGCTGTCGAGAAGATCTACACCGTGATCTACCACCAGGTCAACGCGGCCAACCAAGCCTTTGCCACCGAGAGGGCCGCCAACATAGACCAGATGAGCACCAAGGCCAATGCGCAGGTCAAGGAGGCCAAGGAACTAAAATTCCTGTCGCCCCGCGCAGGCGAGTGGGCGGCTTTGGCGGGCGTAAGATCCTTTTTGTGGAAAAACATGAAGCCCTTGACGGTCTTTGAGGCCATCGGCTCCGACGAGCTTATGTCCATCTTCAAGCGAGTGCTGGACGGCGAAGATGTGTGGATCACCGACATTCTGGAAGCCAAGAAGGCTCTGGACGAGGCGAAAAAGGAGTACGGCTACAACAAATGGAACCTCAAGGAGCGCCGCGAGGTGACCACGGCAGACGGCTCAAAAGTGTCCCTCACCCTCGGGGAGATGATGTCGTTGTACGCGTATATGTTCAGAGACCAAGCCGAGGAGCATTTGAGCACGGGTGGTTTCGTGTTCGCGCCTAACGCCGAGGCCATCGAGGGCTTTAAGGGCGACAAGGTCAAGTACAGAACCCACCTCAACGACCGGACCCCACACCGTATGCGCAAGGAGGACATTGCCAAGATGTCCGAACTGCTGACGGAGGAGCAGAGAGCATACGCCAAGCGGGTGCAGGAATACCTGACCAGCCTGGGCGCGAAGGGCAACGAGGTGAGCCGTAAGCTCTACGGCATCGATCTCTTCAAGGAGACGGCCTATTTCCCCATCAAGTCCAGCCACGATTACATCGAGACGTCCACCGGCAAGAGCGGAGACCCCAACATCAAGAGCCGCGGTACCTTCAAGGAGACCGTGCCCCGGGCGGGGAACCCCATCGTGCTGGAGGATTTCATGGAGGTGGTTGGCAATCACGTCAACACCATGGCCACCTACCACGCCTTCGTACTGCCCGTGGAGGATCTCACCCGCGTCTGGAACTACACCCCCGTCAACATCAAGCGAGATGCGGACGGTAAGGCCATTCTGGACGAGAACGGTATGCCCGTAGCCGACACTGAGGGCGAGGCAGGCTACAACAGCCTGAAGGCCGAGATCACAAAGAAGTACGGCAAGGAAGCCAACGACTACATCCTCCAGTTGCTACGCGACCTCAACGGCGGCGCGAGACGGGAGTCGGCGGCATCCATCCTGGACAAGGGTCTCACCGCGTTCAAACGCTCGGCCACCATGCTGTCCCTGTCCACCATCGTACAGCAGCCCACGTCCATCATCCGCGCAATGGCCTACGTGGATGCCAAGCACTTTACCGGCGCGAGCTTCGTGCCGTGGGAGACCGTCAAGAAATACGCCCCCGTGGCCGCCATCAAGGAAATGGGTGGATTTGACACGGGAACCGGCGCGAGGACTGCCGAGTATATCAACACTAAGCAGTACGACAGCATCAAGGACGCGGCCAAGGCCGCTGTCACGCCCGAGATCTACGGCGGAGACCCCAACGTCCGAGCCGAGGCCTTCGGCTGGCTGACAGGCAAGGCCGACGAGGTATCCTGGCGGTACCTGTTCGGTGCCATCGTCAACGAGCAGGCCGAGAAACTGGGCAAGCCCAAGGATTCCGAGGCAGTGCTGAAAGCCGCAGGTGAGCGGTTCGCAGAGGTCGTGCGCCACACGCAGGTGTACGACTCAACCCTTACCAGATCCGAGTACATGCGATCCAAGGACGGCCTATGGAAGATGGCCACGGCATTCGGCGCAGAGCCTACCACGGTGGTCTCCATGGCGGTTGATGCCATCATCAAAGCCGAGCGAGGCGACAAGACCTTCCTCCGCAAGTCGGCGGCGGGTATCGCCTTCTCGGTCATTGCAAACGCCGCCGTCGCCTCTCTCATATACGCCATGCGCGATGATGACGAGGACGAGACCATCCACGAGAAGTACGTGCAGTCCCTGACCTCCGAGCTGATTGAGGGCTTTAACCCTCTGGAGTACCTGCCCGTTGCCCGCGATGTCATGTCCATGTTCAAGGGTTACGAGATTGAGAGATCCGACATGGCTCTGATCGGCAACCTCATGGAGCAGGTGGAGCTGATTACAAACTCCAAACGATCCGTCCCCGACAAGATCTTCGGCGTGACGGGAGCGGTCAGCGCGTTCTTCGGTTTGCCGGTGACGAACGTCTACAGAGACGTGAAGGGGCTTGTAAAAACGGGCGCGAGCTTTGCGACAATGGAAAAACAGACAGGAGCGGGCTTTGGA
>CAJGCA010000067.1 GCA_904501705.1 Clostridiaceae bacterium
ATCGACCTTTGCTCGGTGGACGTGTCGTTTGTGTCACTTACGCATATTTTGCCGTCGGTGATGCCGTTTCTGGCAAAGGATGCAACGCTGATTTGCTTAATCAAACCGCAGTTTGAGGCGGGCGTTGCCGATATCGGTAAGCGCGGTGTGGTTAAGGATCGCCGCGTGCATATCCGTGTGCTGGGGCAGATGCTTGCGCTGTTTGACAGTCTGCATTTGCCACTCACGCACTTGACCTATTCGCCGATTACGGGCGGAGAGGGGAATATCGAATATCTGGCGGTGCTTGGTGGCTCTGCCGCGCCGACGGTGACGGACGTTGCCACCGTGGTGGACGAAGCGCACACCGCATTGAAAGGAACTACAAAACAGAGGTGATAACGAATGCGTATCGCAGTTATTCCAAATAACCGTTCTGCACAGGCGTCGACGCTAACGACGGCGGTGTGCGAGCGGCTGGAAAAGGCGGGCGCCGAGGTCTCGGTGATCGCCCGCGATGGGGGGCTTCCCGAACTGGGGGAGATCGCCGCACGGCTGGTTGATTACAACGTTGTGATTGCGCTCGGAGGCGACGGCACTATTATGCACGTCGCGAAAGCCGCGGCAAAGGTCGGTTGTCCCGTACTCGGTATTAACGGCGGGCATCTCGGCTTTTTGGCAGGCCTTGAACAGGATGAATTGGATGCCTTAGACGGGCTACTTGACGGCACATACCGTGAGGAATTCCGCACGCTGTTGCGTATAACGGTGCATAATGCGCTGGGGGAACATAGCTTTTTGGCCATGAATGAGGCGGTCATCTCGCGCGGTGCGTTGTCGCGGCTGGTTGATCTGCGCATTGCGGGGGACGGACAGGAGATTCTCTCTTGCTGCGGTGACGGCGCGATTATCGCCACCCCGACCGGCTCGACGGCCTATTCGCTGTCGGCGGGTGGGCCTGTGGTTGACCCGTCGGTCGCGTGTATGTTGCTCACACCCGTGTGTCCGCATACGCTGGATTCGCGTACCCGTATTCTGCCGTCAGACAGCGTGTTGACCGTAACGGCTTCGGCGGCGGATGACGGCGAAGCGTTTATCACCGTTGACGGTGAGGAATATATCTCGTTTACCGCCAAGGATCGTGTATCTATACGGCAGGCAGACGAAACGGCGCGACTCATTCGCTTAAAGCCCACCACCTTTTACGATGCACTCAGCCGCAAGCTGACGGATAGGAGGACGTTATGAAAACCAGACGACACGCCAAGATCCTAGAGATTATCAACTCTCGTGCAGTGGAGACACAGGAGGAGTTGCAGAGTCTTCTGCGCGAGGCGGGCTATGACGTGACACAGGCGACCGTCTCCCGCGACATCAAGGAGCTAAAGCTTATTAAATCCCCCTCGGCGGGCGGTTATCGCTATTCTGTCGCAAAGGGCGGCGGCGAGCATATTTCTGCGAAATTTCATTCCATTTTTGCCGACTCGGTCACGAGCGTGCAGTATGCGCAGAATATTGTGGTCGTGCATTGCCTGACGGGTATGGCGCAGGCGGCTTGCGCGGCGATGGATTCGCTGCATTGGAGCCAGGTTATCGGTACGTTGGCAGGTGACGATACCTTTATCTGCATCACCACGGGTGAACGGCAGGCAGAGGAATTGGTACTGGAACTGAAACGATTGCTCAAAGTGGATTGATTGACGAAAGGTAAGAAGACGTATGCTGCAAAGCTTACACATCGAAAACGTGGCGGTCATCGAGCGGGCGGATATCACCTTCGGCGCGGGGCTTACCGTGCTGACGGGCGAGACCGGCGCGGGTAAATCCATCGTCATTGACGCCATCAATGCGGTGCTTGGCGAGCGTATCACCCGCGACGTGGTACGCCACGGAGCGGAGCGCGCGTATATTTCCGCCGTGTTCGGGGATATTGCCCCCGCTGTGGTATCGACACTCGACGAGCATGGCTTTACGCTTGAGGAGGACGGTACACTGCTTATTCAGCGCAGCATCACCGCCGACGGTAAGGGCAGCTGCCGTATTAACGGTCGCCCTGCGACGGTGTCGGTGTTACGCGAGATCGGGCGGATGCTGGTCAACATCCACGGGCAGCACGAAAACCAGGCATTGTTGCAAGCGGAACGGCACGTGGAGTATCTCGACCGCCTCGGCGGCTTGCAGACTGTACGCGAGGCGTATGAAAAGGAATATCGGGAATATTGCCGCATCCAGCGCGCCATTAAGGCGGCGACGATGGACGAAGCGGAGAAGGAATACCGCCAAACGACGCTGACCCAGCAGATCGCCGAGATCGACGCCGCCGCTCTGCGCGTCGGCGAGGAAGCGGAGCTGACGGAAAAACGCGAGCTTGCCCGCCATGCGGAGAAGATCGCGCAGGAACTACAAGCCGTGCACGCCGCAATGGATGGCGAGGATGATACACTCGGTGCGCTCGCACAGCTCACCGATGCGGTGAATGCCTTGCGGGTCGCCGGTCGCGTGTCGAGCGAGCTCGATGAGCTCGCCGCGCGTCTGCAGAGCGCGCTTTATGACGTGCAGGCGTGCGCCGAGGAGGCCGCCGAGGCAAAAGCGGCGCTCTCCTTTGACGAGCAGGAGCTTTCGCAGATGGAGGATCGCTTGGCGCTCATCGGGCGGCTGACGAAGAAATACGCCGCCGACGAGGCAGGGGTACTTACGCACCGCGACGAGCTGCAGGCTCAGCTCGATGCGATCACGTCGTCGGATGAGTACTTAGCCGATCTGCAGGCGCAGTCCGCAGTCGCGCGTGACGCGACCATCGCCGCATCCGAGCGGCTGACCGCCGCGCGGCGGCAGGCGGCGGTGCGGTTTGAGCAGAACGTGTGCGCTCAGCTCACCTTCCTCGATATGCCGCACGTACGGCTCGAGGTGTCGATCCAACCCACCGCGCTCACCGCCATCGGCGGGGATAAGGTGGAGTTTCTCATCGCTTCCAACCCCGGCGAGCCGGCGAAATCCATTGCCCGCACCGCGTCGGGCGGCGAGCTTTCCCGCATTATGCTTGCGCTTAAGAGCGTGCTCGCCGAGGTGGACGACATTGAAACGCTGGTGTTCGACGAGGTCGACAGTGGTATTTCGGGTCGCGCCGCAACCAAGGTTGGTGTGTTGCTGCGGCAGATTGCGTGCTGTCGTCAGGTGTTGTGCGTAACGCACTTAGCGCAGATCGCCGCCCACGGCCACGAGCATTTGCTGGTGAGCAAGTCGGTTGCCGATGGGCGTACCTTTACCAAGGTGACGGGGCTTGACGAGACGAAACGCTGCGAGGAGCTCGCCCGCATCATTGGCGGCGAGGTGACCGACACCACCCTTGAAGCCGCCCGCGAAATGCGAGAGAAGGCGGAAGAATAATCTTAATTCAAGGAGAGAACGCGTATGGATGGATACAAATTGAAAGAATTAAGAGAGTTGGCTTGTAAGTCAAGATTAGAGTTTGCTGATGCGGTTGGTGTTGATGAAGATACTGTGGAACAGTGGGAGGACTTAGGGTGTGATCCATCAAGTTATCAAATTCAACAAATTGCTGATGAATTTGATATGGATGTGGATGGACTAAAGTGGAAATTGAATGTTGATAGATCAATTGACGATTCGACAGATTCAACTGATATTGGTCTAGGCGCCGCTTTGTTATTATTAGGTGCTACCGCTGGGCTAGGTTGGCTTGCAAGTAGGCATAAGCGCAAGAAAAAATAATATAAAAAATCGCAAACAAACCGTTTAGTAATTTATCATATTACTAAAATCATTAAGTGTATTTTTGAGGTTGACTAAATGGATTATTCGACAGTGTTTACAGAGAGCATAAAACTTCATCAAAGATTAGTAGATATTTTCGTGGAGAGTAGGGATGAAAGTGGTTTTTCTTTTATCTCCCAACCTGAAATCGCTTCAAAAATAGGTCGTTCACAAACATGGGTCGCGAGCGCAATTAAGCGTCTTAATGTAGAGGAAATATGTGTCGAATCAATTGCTAGTGGGAAATATATGGTGCATTATGAAAATTTGTTACTGAAAGGGGTGTTTTCAAAAATCTCAGACCTAATCTTAGATACACGTTTAGATCCAACTCTGTTTTATAAAAAAGACAGCGTAATTGCAGAAGAATATGGTTTTAAGCTGAGAACAGTGCAAATGTATAAGGCTTATTTGCGGACAGGTTGGAAAGTGTCAGGAAATAGCACGAAGGTCGAAATCATAGAATAATTCTTGACAATTCCTTTATAATATGTTTAAATACCCATATCGGCTGTGAAGAGAAGAAGTACCCGTGTCGTGTCTTTCAGAGAGCTGTCGGTCGGTGTAAGACAGCAGAGCGAGCGGCGAAATACATCTCTGAGCCGCTTCCCCGAACAGATCGCTCAGTAGGGGGAGCCGTGTGCGCCCGTTATAGCGCAGGACAGTTTTCAATGTCCCTGAGGCTCGCTTTTGCGGGTGAACAGAGGTGGTACCACGATTTGACTCATCGTCCTCTGCGGCTCTTAGCCGCAGAGGACTTTTATATGGCTTGATTTTAGTTTAAGGAGAGTATTAGTATGACCGTTTACGAAGAACTGGTTGCGCGCGGACTGATCGCGCAGGTGACCGACGAGGACCAAATTAAAGAGCTTATTAACACCGGTAAGGCGACTTTCTACATTGGCTTTGACCCCACAGCGGACAGCTTGCACGTTGGCCATTTTATGGCGCTGTGCCTGATGAAGCGTCTGCAGATGGCGGGCAACAAGCCGATCGCCCTCATCGGCGGCGGCACCGCGATGATCGGTGACCCCTCGGGGCGCACCGATATGCGCTCGATGATGACTCGCGAGACCATCCAGCACAACTGCGACTGCTTCAAAAAGCAGATGGAGCGCTTCATTGAGTTCGGCGAGGGCAAGGCCGAGATGGTCAACAACGCCGATTGGCTGCTCGACCTCAACTATGTGGATGTCCTGCGCGAGGTGGGCGCGTGCTTCTCGGTCAACAATATGCTGCGCGCCGAGTGCTACAAGCAGCGTATGGAGAAGGGTCTGTCCTTCCTCGAGTTTAACTATATGATTATGCAGTCCTACGACTTCTACCGCCTGTTCCAGACCCACGGCTGTAATCTGCAGTTCGGCGGTAACGATCAGTGGTCGAATATGCTCGGCGGCACGGAGCTCATCCGCCGCAAGCTCGGCAAGGATGCGCACGCGATGACCATCACGCTGCTGCTCAACTCCGAGGGCAAGAAGATGGGCAAGACCGCGAGCGGCGCGGTGTGGCTGGATGCCAACAAGACCACGCCCTACGACTTCTATCAGTACTGGCGTAACGTCAGCGACGACGACGTGCTCAAGTGTCTGCGTATGCTGACCTTCCTGCCGCTCGAGCAGATCGACGAGATGGACAAGTGGGAGGGCAGTCAGCTTAACACCGCGAAGGAGATCCTCGCCTACGAGTTGACCAAGCTCGTACACGGCGAGGAGGAGGCCGAAAAAGCGCAGCAGGCGGCGCGCGCACTGTTTGCCGGCGCCGGCAACAGCGCCGATATGCCCACCACCACCCTGTCCGCCGATGATTTAACTGACGGTGCTATCGGTATTCTCAACCTGATGGTGAAAGCGGGTCTGGCTGCTTCCAACGGTGAGGCGCGTCGCCTCGTTCAGCAGGGCGGTGTCTCGGTGAACGATGCCAAGGTGACCGACCCCGCGATGGCGATCGCTACTGCCGATTTCGGCGAGGACGGCCTCATCATCAAAAAGGGCAAAAAGGTCTATCATAAGGTTTTGCTCGGCTAAAAAAAGAAAAAGCCACCCCGTGACGGGGTGGCTTTTTTGCGCGGTTAACAATTTACCTCTTTACATTGTGAAAGTGTTTGTGTATAATATAGTGGATATCACTCATAATGGAGGATGCGTTATGAATTTGAAAATCAAGAACGATGAGACCGATTTTTTGTTTAAGGCGGTGCTGCAGTTAGAAACGATGGAGGAGTGCTATAAGTTCTTTGAGGATCTGTGCACCGTGCAGGAGATCAAGGCGATGTCCCAGCGTATTGCGGTCGCGAAGATGCTCAAAGACGGAAAAGTGTACAGTGAGATCGTTAAGAAGACGGGTGCATCCACCGCGACCATCAGCCGCGTCAACCGCTCGCTGGAGTATGGCTGCGACGCCTACCCGATGATCTTCGAGCGCATCGCCGCTGAGGAAGACGCCGAATGAGCGG
The DNA here is from genome assembly GCA_904501705.1 of Clostridiaceae bacterium. Lineage (GTDB taxonomy): Bacteria > Bacillota > Clostridia > Oscillospirales > Acutalibacteraceae > UBA5905. The sequence goes on from CAJGCA010000067.1 coordinate 6,206, forward strand.
TTACGGGGATTTTGCCGCGTTTTATGACGTGCTGACCGCCGACGTGGATTACGCCGCGTGGGCAGACTATCTGCTCGGCGTATTCGACCGCCACGGAGGCGCGCGCGGGCAGTTGCTCGATCTCGCGTGCGGTTCGGGTAGTTTGGCATTGGAATTGACTGCTCGCGGCGTAGACGTTATCGGCGTGGACGGCTCGCAGGATATGCTTGCCGTCGCGCGAGAGAAGGCGGAGGAGGCGGGCGCGCCCGTGATGTTCCTCTGCCAGGATATGCGCGAGCTCGACCTTTACGGCACGGTGGACGGTGCGGTGTGTATGCTGGATAGCTTGTCTCATGTCTGCGAGACGGCCGAGGTGGGGGAGATATTGCGTCGCCTCGGGCTGTTTATCGCCCCCGACGGGCTGTTGATGTTTGATGTGAACACGCCGTACAAGCACCGCACGGTGCTCGGCGACAACGCCTTTGTTTTCGAAGAGGACGAGTTTCTATGTGTGTGGCGCAACCGCTTCTCCGAGGCGCGGTGCGAGGTGTCGATGCAGCTTGATTTCTTCCTCGAAGAGGATGGTGTCTACACCCGCTACACCGACGAGGTGCGCGAGCGCGCCTATTCGATGACCACGTGGAAAAAGCTGCTCGCCGAGGCGGGCTTTGACATGCTTGCGGTGTATGGCGAGCGAGATTTCGACCCGCCGACGGGGAACGCCGAGCGGTGGGTGTTTGTCGCGCGTAACCGTGCGATCAATCAGCAGAAAGGAGTATAGATTTTATGGGGAAACTGATTCGCTGCCTGACCCGTGATGCGACGGTAATGGCGATGTTTTTGGATAGTCAGGATATTGTCGCCGAGGCGGAGCGCATCCACAAGCCTTCCGCGGTCGCGACCGCCGCGCTCGGCCGCCTGCTGACCGCCGCGTCGATGATGGGCGTGATGCTCAAGGGAGAGCACGAGTCGCTGACCTTAAAGCTCGGCGGCGGTGGTCCGATCGGCACCGTGATGGCGGTGGCGGACAGCCACGGTGACGTGCGCGGTTATGCACAGAATCCCATTGTGGAGATTCCGCTTAAAGCTAACGGCAAGTTGGACGTCAGCGGCGCTGTCGGCTTGGACGGGCAGCTATACGTAATGCGTGACACGGGCGGCGCTGAGCCGTATATCGGGTGCATTCCGCTGGTTTCGGGCGAGATTGCCGAGGATATCACGAATTACTATGCGACGAGTGAGCAGACACCGACGGTGTGCGCGCTCGGCGTGCTGGTCAATCCCGACCTGACGGTGCAGGTGGCGGGCGGACTGCTGTTGCAGTTGTTGCCGTTCTGTCCGTCGGACGTCATTGACCGCATAGAAGCTAACATTGCGAAGCTCGAGCCCGTGACGACGATGCTCGCCAAGGGGATGACTCCCGAGGACATCATCGCGATCGCGCTCGACGGGATGGAGTTTGACGTGCTGGACACCTATGAGCCGGCATATCGCTGCGCCTGCTCGCATAAGAAAGTAGAGGGCGCACTGCTCGCATTGCCGCGCGAGGAGCGGCTGAATCTGCCGGATGAAAGTGGCGTAGCAGAGGTTACTTGCCGCTTTTGCGATAAGGTGTATCGCTTCACGCACGAGGACTTGGAAGCGCTGGATAAGTGAGTGAAAAATTCTTTGGAAAAATAGAAAAAAACACTTGACAAAAGCAGGGGCGTAGTGTATGATATACAGCGTCGCCCGTGACGATGCGGTGTGACCCTTGCGAATGGAAGCATAGCTCAGCTGGTAGAGCACCTGCCTTACAAGCAGGGGGTCACAGGTTCGAGCCCTGTTGTTTCCACCACCGATTTTGGATATGGCCCGGTAGTTCAGCTGGTTAGAACGCTAGCCTGTCACGCTAGAGGTCGACGGTTCGAGCCCGTTCCGGGTCGCCAAAATTCGCCCAGATAGCTCAGTTGGTAGAGCAGTGGACTGAAAATCCACGTGTCGCTGGTTCGATTCCGGCTCTGGGCACCATATATGCGGCTGTAGCTCATCTGGTAGAGCGCCACCTTGCCAAGGTGGAGGTAGCGAGTGCGAGCCTCGTCATCCGCTCCAAAAAAAGACACGGTGCCACGGCACCTTTTCTCATATGGCGACATAGCCAAGTGGTAAGGCAAGGGTCTGCAAAATCCTGATTCACCGGTTCAAATCCG
>CAJGCA010000068.1 GCA_904501705.1 Clostridiaceae bacterium
CCCAAGCCCCACCGGAAGAAATCTCCCCGAGCACAGCAGTAGATCTCGTTGATGAGTTTCCCGTCCGCACCGGGGCCGTAGTAGCAGCCCCACAGGCGGTTGCCCGATTCGCAGACAAAATCCATTTTCGGGATAAACCGCTCCACCACGATCTCCTTGCCCGTGGTGTTCTGCGCCACCGTTAGCGTGGTTACGGTAGTGGTGCCTTCTACAACGATAGCCTTTCCGGTTCCCGCCACGTTGTCTGTGCGGTCAAAGGTCTTGACGACCACATGTGCGCCGTCCTTAATGCCCTCTTGGTTTGAGTACAAGCCTCTGAAGTCCAGCGTGTCACCCTCTCTCAGTTCTCGCACAAACCTCAGTTGCTTGATTACGCCCAGCATACCATACCGAGAGTCCACCGTCAGCTTGACGTAGGCGGCGATCTTGTACCACTGACCGTCCTCCTCGTTGTACCTGTACAGACCGTCCGCCTCTCCGAGCTTCTGCCACAACCGTCCGTTTACCGTCTTCAGCTTCTCACCATCGGCATCCGTGTACATTCCCGCCTCGGCATCGTACATAAACAAAGGCGCAGACGTCTGGGTATATTGAGGATCTACACCGTCATAATCGCACATGGTCATGGTGGCCACAGCATCCGACGTATCCGCGCCATGACCCCGGAAACCATCCTCGATCCTTCCGGCATCTGTAACGTCCGCCGTGTTCACGTAGATCATATCCGGCAACACAATGATGTACGCGCCCATAGCGATCAGCTGCTTGTCTCCGCTCGCTACGTATCCAAGCGGAGACAGATCAACCTGAGCCACGAGCCCTATCCACAGCGTGCTGCCGTCGATAAACACCGCCTGATAATTCCCAAGACCCCCGGCGGCACGGATGGTAATATGTCTCGGATCCTTTGCCCCCTCGAACAGGGGCACTCCCCTCTTCTTACGCACCGACATCACCGGCGCGTCATCGGAGGATAGATTCTGCATGTCGAAAAACTCCCCGTCCCCGATTCTCAGCTTTCGGTTGAGCCCGTAAAAGCTGTCGGTCACGGCAGAGCTTGTCTTCTCTGCGTACATTTGCGGTAAAAACAGCGGCATATACCCTCCTTACCAGTACCTCATGTTGGGGATCGCCTTTTGCCGATGCTCCCGGAAATACTTGTTCTTATAGTCGTTGACTACCCCGTTGTACAGCGCGGCACAGCTCGCGTACTTCTCGATCTCGCGGGTGGCGCGGTAGATCTCTGCCTCCAGGTAGTGGAGGTAGGCCTCGTCGTAGGGCGGAGGGATCAACAGCTCCCGCTCTCCGTCTCCCTCCCCGTATGGGATAAACGCGGCCATAGGCGCGCCCTCACGTTGAGAAATGATTTGATCGAACACGTACTGATCCACCCGTGTCAGCCAAGCCCTCTTGGTTGCCTCGTCTATGGCGTTCTCGCGCAGGCCGTCCACCTGTGCGATGGCTTCGTTTAGTTTCATTTTGTCCTCCTTGGCAAAGAGGGGGCAGAGGCCTCCACCTCCGCCCCCTCCGTGAATTATCGCTGGGAGTATGCGCCGCTCTTCTCGGCGTTCTCGTTCATGGCGGCCTCCAGAGCCTCCTTACGGGCGTCTCTCTCCTTGGCCATGCGATTCTTTCTGCGGAATTCCTCCGCAAACTTGGGCTCGACACGGTTGGTCTCGCCGCGCACCACCTGAATGCTGTCGTCGTTGACGGTCAGGATCATGTACTTGTCCTTCCGGTCCAGGGGATTCAGGGGTACGTCGATCTCAACGAGATCGGGTTTCTTCGTTTCAGCCATATTAGGCTCCTTTCAAAAATTAGTTTGCGGCGACCTTGGCGGACTTGGAGGACACGCACATCAGGTCGTAGATTGCCAGATCATCCTTGACGGCGGCACCGTTCCACAGTTTCCAACCAATGGAGCAACGCTGGTCCAAAGGGTCAGCCGTACCGGCAGAGCCGGGAGTCTTGACGATGACCTTCACGCCCTGACCGTCCAGATCCAGCACGGAGTAGGCGTCCGCACCGAAGAACATGCAGTGGTAGACACCAAGACCGTTTGCCTCGCCGCTCTTCTTGGTGATGGCGGCAATGGAGGTCTCCACGAAGCGGACACCCTCCACGCGGCCCACCTCACCGTTCTCGAACTTGTCGGCGTTCTCCGCCTTGTTCCACTCCTTCCACTCGGGATCGCGGCGCAGGTCGGTCATGACGTCAGGGTGTACGATGGCCACGTAGTCGCCGTCGATGGCGGGCTCAATGTCGTTAGCCTTCAGGCGGTTGGCCATCTTGCGGACCTCCTCCACGGTCAGCTTACAGGTTGCGTCCAGCGCGCTGATGGACTCGACCTCGGTGCCGCCGGACTTGGAAGCGTAGGCTGCCTGAGCACCCGCAACCAGCTCGTCACGAATCAGGATGTCCTTGGTCTTGGCGGACTGGTATGCCTGAGGCTGTCTGACCTCCTTCATGAGGCGGTGGATGGCGGTCTGGGTAGCCACGTCGGTGAACATGACCCAGTCGCCGTACTGCTCGATCTCGGCGGTAAATGCCGTGATGGTGAACTTGCTGGGGTTGGGGGTATAACCCTCGGTCAGAGGATTCTTGATGGGATCCAGATGATGCTTCTTGAAAAAGCGTACGCCGGTACCGCTGTTCATGGGCACGTTGACCTTGCTGCCCCACTTGGCAAATACCAGTTTGGCCTCGTGCATCCGCACAAAATCCTCGTCGTTGATCTTGCCAAACTCGGGGTCCACGTTGGAGGAGGTGCTGGTCACCATGTTTTCTGCCGCATTGGAGGGCACGACAGTGCCCGCAAACAGCTGGAGACCGAACACGATCTCCTCAATTACGAAATTGGTCTTGAAATTCATATTATTTTTCTCCTTCTGCGGAGGAGTGTGTTGTTTACAGATATTTCTTCTCGGCAGCTCTCAGCTGCTCCTTGGTCATGGACTTGTAGTCCGTGCTCAGCGTACCCGATCCGGGCGCGGCTCCTCCCGCTCCCTCTCGGGGTCTGCTTCCGTTGGCGCGGTACTCGGCCAATGCCTCCTCCCTTGCCTGCGCCTTCGCGGCCTCGATGGCCGAAGCGGACAGGGTAGTGTGAAAGGCGGCCTCGTAGGCGGTACGCATGTCAATACCCGCGTCCACCATGGCCTTGAAGGCGGGGTTTTTGCTGGCCTCGCCCCGATCAAAATCAGGGTAAGCGGCCTTGACAGCCTCCTCCTCCTTGCTCATGCGCGCGAACTCCTCGGCGCGTACTCGCTGGTCAGCATCTCGCTTGAGACGGTCTCTCTCGGTCTCAATGCCAAGATATTTGGCGGCGACCTCCTCGCTCGTGCCCAGCTCCTTTGCTTTCGCCTTGACCCGCGCAGGGTCGTTCAGCGCGGCACGAAGAACCGCCTGTGGATCGTTGGCGTCCACACCGTAGTACTTAGCCAACGCCTCCAGGTCTCCCTGCATCGCATCCAGCGTGCCCGCCTTATCCACCGAGCCCTTGTAGCGAGCCTCAGCGGACTTGTGGTGCATCAAACCGTGCTTCTTGAGGAAGGCCTTGCGGTCGTCCTGTGACATTTTCGCGTAGAAATCGCTGTCGTCGGTCGTGGTGCCGCCGTCGGCCTGCACAGCTCCCTCGGGTGCTTCGCTTCCGCCATCGGCCGAGCCTGTATCGCCGCCGCCGCCGTCGCCTCCCGAACCCTCCGCAAAAAACTGGAGTCCGAGGCGGAGCAGGCGCTCACGCTCCCACATGTTGTTGTCGATCAGTTGCATCTTGCAACCTCCTTTCGCCCGTATCGTGGGCATCCGAGATTTTGTTGTTGACCCGTATCGTGGATCAGCCGTATATGTGTACCTCTTACGAGGTTACCTCCGTCACTTTGACCGCCAGAGGGTACTCCTTGGCGATCTTTCGGAGCCCGCACAGGACAGGCTCCATGTAGTGTTCGACGCGTTTACTCGTCTTGTCGTCGATGCAGTAGGCGTCTACATCAGCGTGACCGGGCTTGCACACCATGTGTCCCTCCACGATCCGTCCCTCCGGAATAGCCGCCACAGCCTCGCATAGACCATACATCAGCGACGACACCGACGCACAGACCACGTCTTGACCGAGATTAGCCGTCATGGCGTGCCCGAAGACCTCAAGCCGCAGGTGTCTGCGCTCTTTTGTATAGTTGATCTCGATCATAAGCTATCACGTAGGCGATGCCGCCTGCGCTGCCCCCTCTCTCGCGCTCTCCACGCCGTTGGCCTCTCGGCTCAGGTTGGGTACAGCCGCCCCCGCCTGCGCTGTAGACTGCTCACCGAGGTACTGCGACACCAGCACCTGCGCCTGCTCTCTCATATTGCTCTCCACACCGTCGGCGGCATTCAGCTCGTCGATGGCGGCGGCGTAGCTCATGATCACCTCGGCCACGGCCTCCTTCACCTCCCGCTCGTTGCGGTTCTGCTTCAACAGCTGGATCAGCTCCTGTTTGCCCTCAAAGTCCATCATGGACAGACAGGCGATGGTCTGCGTAGCGCGGCTTGGGTCGAAGAATCCCGCATTGAAGAACGACAGGATCAGCTCGTTGTGACTCATGCGGGTGTACTCGCTGTTCTTCTCGGTGGTCAGCTCCAGGTCAAACTCAACGGGATCTCCGCTCTTACTCGTCAATCCCTTGTTGTTCACGGCCACGTAGGCGGTCTGACCCGTCGCCTCGTCCATCACGCGGAAGTAGTGATCGTCGGTGTAGAACTGCCGCATGAGCTCGATCTCCATGGCGACCAGCTCCTCAAAGGCTCGGAAGGATTCTCGGTTGGCGTCTCGTCCCGTCTTGCCTTGGTTCTGGTCCAGAATGGCCAAGCCCGAAGCAGCCGTCACGCCGCCCGGTGCGGATCCCGTGGCCACGTCGCGGGTGTTGGTGTTGACGTTGAGAGTCTCCACGAGTCGATCATGCAGGGAGATGGCGTTGCCGTCAACTTGGGGCATCTCCATGGGCTTGATATTCTCCAGATCTCCGGACACCTTGACGATGCGCTTGCCGGTGTCCAGGAAGTCCTCCTCGTTGAGCCCCGCGCCCTCTTTCTCGAAGTAACGAGGTCTGCAAGCCCACAGCGTCTTCTCCATGATGGCTTTGCCCAGAATATCGATAAATGCCTGGGTGTTGGCGCCGACCGATATCTTGCCGAATCCGATAGCCATACCCTCCAGCGGATAGAGCACGTCAAAAATGAAGGGGTACTTGCCGTGATCGTATAGACCGCGCTCGGACAGCTCCGCCTCGTTCTCGGTGGCGTACAGGATCTGCTCGCCCACGAACTGGCAGAAATGCAGAACCACTCGCCCGTCCTCGCCTCGCTTTTTGTAGTACCAGTCCACCACGTCCACTTTGTCCTTGGTAGCGTTAATGGGGTTTTCGGTGTGCCGCTGATAGTCGATCTCCTCGGTGGTGATGTCCCTCTCATTGACCTTGGGATACATCCGCTTCACGTCCTCCGCGTTTCGGCGGTGCACGTAGAACACGTCGGAGGAATCCTGAATGTCCTCCACCTCCACGTCCCAGTAGAGGTTCAGGAGCTTCACCTTTTTCACGGCCAGATCTCCCCGACCGCCCGCCTTGTCCTTGTCCCAGCACACCGTGTACACACCCCAGCCTTGGATGCCCTTGCACCACATGACACGGTCGTAGACCCTCTCCAGCCCGATCCGCTGATGCAGAGCAGGCAGGATCAGCTTGATCTTGTAGGCCTCCTCCTCGTCATCGGGCGACCGCGCCAGCACGTTTGCTCGGGGATAGTTGTCCATGGCGTCGGCGTGGAAATTCTGCACAGAATTGAACACGTACGCGGTGACAGGCTCGACCTCTTCCCCCATGACCCGCTCGGGCTGGATGGAGTCGCCCTCGAATTCAGGGCTTCCGACCTTCTTTCCGGAGCGAAGGTACATCATGTGGCGGCGGCGGTACCATTGCTCGTTGAGCTTGATCTCCTCGTTGATTCCCGCCTTGGCGGCTTTGTATCCATCCAGCTTCTTCCGCGCCCGCTCGATCTCGTCCTTGCCGACGCGCTTACCCCCGGACGTTTGGGGTTTTGCCGTTTTCTTGTCGTCCGTCATCTCAGATCTCCTCTCTTGACGTCCAGATATAGATTCAGCGGATTCATCCGCCAGTTGTCGTCCCGCTCGGTCAGCTGGGTAGGCAGGGGATTCTCCATGCAGAAGTACCGCGTCTCGTCACAAATGTGATCCTCGCCCTTGGTGTCCACATCCTCCACCTTGTTGGGGTCGTACTGCGCCGCAGGGAATACCCGGATAAAGTCTCGGCAGGTGTTGAACACGTACATCCTCGCCCGTCCGTCCTTTCCGAACTTCAACCGCTCGTGCACCTGCGCCCATCCGGCGATACGGGTGTTGTCTGCCTTGTTGAAGTAGATCCCCTTGCGGGAGGCCTCCTCCGCAATGCTCACGCCGCCGTCCTTTTGCCAGATGGCGGGGTCTGCAATGCCAATGATCTTGCGGCCTCTGAGCAACGTGTGCTCCTTCTCCAGCTTGGCCACGTGATCAAACACGTCCGACGCGCTCATTTCTAACCCTTCGTCCTGCCTTCCTTGCTTGCAGCCGTACCATTCCAGAATGCGGTATGCCACGCCATCCTGGTCAATGGCCCACCAACCGAAGGAAAACGGCTTGCGGTAGCCCCAGTCAAAGGAACGGTAGACCTTCCAATGCCTCGGCACGTCGAATGGCTCGATCACGTGCGTTTTCTTGCGATCTATGTAATGATCCGGGTCGTTTGCAAACTCACCGAACACCTGGCCAACGTACGAATCCCAGTTTCCATCGTGAAGCGCTTTTCTCTCTGCTTCAGGCAAGGACAAAAGCTTCACTCGATACATAGGGTCGTTTTTCATAAGCGCGTAATTGTCTGTCACTTTTGATGGAACAAACACCCGCGACATGCGCTTGATCTCTTTTGATCCGTCCTCGTTTTGAATCTCCACGTTCTCCCATATTGTCGTCATAGGAGGCGCAGGAGACACAAATCGATCTTTTACCCACGTGTGCCCAACTCCACCAGGGTTGGCGGTTGCTCGCATGTAGCAAATGGTTCCGGGCCCGTTTGGCCTGTTTCGTGACATCAGGTATTCGTACTCGTCCTTCATAAAGTGCGTAAGCTCGTCAAATGCGATGAAGTCGTAGTCTCGTCCCTGATAGTTGTATTTATCCTTCGCGTGTTGTAAGGATCCGAAAATGATTTTTGCCCCTGATGAAAACGTCCAGGTGTGCTTCGACTCGTTGAACTTGGCTTTTGGATCTATTCGCGGATAAAGTCGAAAAGCCTTTCCGTACAGATCCTCCAGCTGCGGGTAGGTCTTGCGCAGGATCAGACCCTTGTAGTGGGGAATGTGGATCTGCCGCAGAGCCTCTGCAATGATCGCGTCACTCTTGCCGCCTCCTGCCGCTCCTCCGAACAGCACCTCATCCTCAGCCCTCCTCATGAATTCTGCTTGGCGCGGCTGAGGAACCCAGGCGCATACACGCCCATTGTAAACCTGACCCGCCTTGAATTGGTCGAACAGCTCACTCATTGCCGCCGTCCTCCGTGAAGACCAGCTCGGCTCGCTCGGTCACAGGCACGAACGCTGCCCCAATAGCTCCGTCCTCGTCCACAGGCTCGGGCTTCGCACTCCACCGCCCCGGGGCTCGGTTGTTCAGCACGTAGGCCTGAGCTCGGAAGTCCGCAGGGAGAGCGATCTCCCGCTCCTCCACCAGATCGTGCACGTTCCCCTCTCTGTCAAGGGTCTGTTTCTTGGTCTTGACCTTCATTTTGCGGTCAAAGCAGCTTCTCAGCAGCTCGGCCTCCACCTCGCGCCTTGTCTCCTCGTCTACCTTCTGCTGGAGGGCCTTGTTGATGGCCTCCGACTTGCGGCACCAATTGTAGAGCGTCCTGCGGCTCTTGAGACCGATCACCCTCGTGGCGATCTCTTCCATCGTCAACGACGACACCGATTTTAGCAACGCCAACGCCTCTTCCGTCTCCCAATCCTCGATTTTAACGCCTCTTGCCACGCAATCCCTCCTTTCGTGGGGTTTTATCACATAAACGCGCACGCCCGCGCCCGTGCCCGCGCCGCTGTGCGCTCGCGGCGGTGTGCAGAGTGTGCAGTTTTGTCTCTTTGCGCAGATTATAGCATATTTTTTCAAAAAATGCCGCACCCCATTTTCTGTAAACATTTTATGAACAAGCAATTTGCTTTGAAAAGCCCCCACCGTTCACAACCCGGTGGGGGCTTTTTGTATCTGTATCACGCTGTATCCGGACGCTCAAATCCCAGATGGTCGTC
>CAJGCA010000069.1 GCA_904501705.1 Clostridiaceae bacterium
CGGGGATTCGACCCATTTATGGGTGGCTAGTAATCTATGCGTGGCTGGCAGGCCAACAAAAAGCGCACTTGTGCGCAGCCAATAGTATTAGGGCTATGCCCGAAAATGAAATACCCCCCGCTATGCGGGGGGATTATTATTTTATAGATTGGTCATTCGATAGGATAGTGTCATCAGGCTGTCACCCATATGAACGTTTTCGACGATCGCCTCGGGGTGATCGTGACAGACATCGTAGTGCGAGAAGTTCCAGAACCCACGGACATCGCAGGCGAGCAGACGCTCAACGAGTGTGGGCGCGGCCTCCTTCGGGATGCAAAGGATGGCCATCGCGGGCTGCTCGGCGGCACAAATCGTCTCGAGCTCGTCGGTCGGGCGGATGGTGTGTCCGTGCAGATCCTGCCCGATGAGTGCGGGTGCATCGTCGAATACGCCGACAAGGCAGAAACCGCGGGTCTCAAAATTCATATGATTGGCGACCGCCTTGCCGAGGTTGCCTGCACCGAGCAGGATCGCCTTGGTCGGCTCGGCGATGCCGAGGATGCGGCCGATTTCATCGTAGAGCTGGTCGACGGCGTAGCCGTAGCCCTGCTGACCGAAACCGCCGAAACAGTTAAGATCTTGACGAATCTGCGAGGCAGTGAGGCCCATACGGCGGGACAGTTCTCCGGAGGAGATGCGGCTGATGCCGTTATTCTTAAGATCGTAGAGAAAGCGGTAGTACCGTGGAAGCCGTCGAATGACGGGCATAGAGATGTTGTCGTTTTTAGCCATACTATGTACCTCTTTTTTCTTACCTATTATTATGATGGATGGCAAGAAATTTGTCAAGTATAGAACGAAAAATTTCGTTGTTGGTTTTTTATGCTTTTTCCGCAAAAAACCATTGACATCCGTGGTTTCTGGTGCTATAATAGCAACGTTGATTTGCGAGGATGCTGGAATAGGCAGACAGGCACGTTTGAGGTGCGTGTGTCGAACGACGTGTGGGTTCAAGTCCCATTCCTCGCACCAAAAAAGCAGGACACCCCTCTGGGGTGTCCTGCTTTTTTGGTGCAAGAATGCTTTGAGGCTCTTGTTCCACTATTTTTCCCGCAGGGAAAAATATCAATGTTTTCGTCGAAATAAAGGGCAAAAATGAGATATCAAAACAGCCTCGGCGAAAACAGGGTTCATAGTCCCATTCACAGAAAGGACACCCAACAGGGTGGTCTTTTGCAGTTTGCCGCGAGGAATGCTTTGAGGTTCTTATCGGATAATGGACTTGCGATAATCGCTCGGTGTCATATGCGTGTAATTTTTAAAGCACTTAGAAAAATACTGGGGCGTGTCATAATGCAGCATCTCCGCAATCTGCGCGAAATTATACCGATCCTCACGAATCAGCTTCTTGGCTTCTTTAATCTTTAGCGCGCCGTAGTATTGCATAATTCCGCCAGAACGATACAGGGAGAACAACTTTTTTACCGTGGCTTCGCTTTTCCCGATGGCTTTACCAATATCTGCGATGGTTAGTGTGTCATACAGATGGGCGTTGAGAACGTCCAGAATTTCTTTAACGTCGATCGGAACATCCATACCGTCGATGTGAATATTCAGTCGGTGTTGCTGTGTCAGCAGGTCGGTGTGTCGGTGCAGCTTGATGAGCAACAATTCCAGCAGATTCTTGGTCATCTGCATACCGCCGAACGGTGCATTCGGCAACGGTTCCAGCTTTTGCAGCAGCGGGTTTTGCGGATCAACCAGCCGAAAACAGGACGTCCCCTCTTCAAACAGCATCGATAGCAGTGCTTTTTCCTCTGCGTTTAGGCGGATGATCTTGTTCTCAAAATACTGCATAGAGGGGCTGTCACATTCGAACGTAATGATGCTGACGTTCGGTGCATCACACTTGTTGCCGGATAAATTATGGTATTCATTCGGCTTGTGAAATGCCACCTCACCGCTTTTGAGTGTGAACTGATTGGTGTCGGTAGTACAGAGCATTTGCCCTTTATCGATGTACACCATTTCCCAGAAATCGTGCCGTTCACCGCCATATTGAAAATCCTTGGGCAACTCCATATAAAAAATCGTGATGATGCTTTTTATATCTAATGTCGCCTGAATGCTTTGTCGTATAAAATTATCCTTCATATAAAAACCCCTAAACTGATCTTGTAAGAATTATAACCGATTATGTCTGTAATTGCAACAGAAAAATTGTATACTGAAATTAGGTATATAGGAAAATTTACCGCTGTGTCATTAATGAAGAAGGGAGAATGGATATGTACACTGTATTATGTATTTCTTGCCACCCGGACGACATGGAGATCGCGTGTGCCGGTACGCTGCTCAAGTGTAAAGAGCGCGGCGATCGCGTGGTGATCTGCCATTTGTCGAGCGGCAATCTCGGACACGTCATCATCCCGCCGGATGAGCTCACCGAGATGCGCGCCAAGGAGGCGGAGCGCTCGGCTGAATTGGCCGGCTTCGAGGTGATTCACAGCCGCTTTGATGACCTCGCCATCTATGACAACAACAAAGAGGCGCGGGATAAAGTGGTGGATATCATCAAGCAGGTCAATCCTGATTTCATCATCACCCACGACCCCGATGATTATATGCCCGACCACAATGCGGTCTCCCGCTTGGTGTTTGATGCCAGCTTCACGGCGACTCTGCCCAACTACCACACGCAGGTGCCGGGCGCAGCCAAGATGGTGCCCATTTATTATATGGACACGCTGTGCGGTGTCAACTTTAACCCGACGGAATACGTTGACGTAACGCCTTACATCGACAAAAAGCTGGAGATGTTGGAGTGCCACGAGTCCCAGATCGTCTGGATGCGGGATCACGATGGCATTGATTTCCCGGATATGGTCAAGACCTGTTGCCGCTATCGCGGCTTCCAGTGCGGTGCGGATTACGCGGAGGGCTTCCGCCAGTGCCAGGTCTACTTAAAAGGTACCACAAAACGGTTGTTACCGTAAATTATAAGGAGGAATAGACTATGAATTTCAACTCTACCGTAAAAGGGTCTGCGCTGGAAGGTTTCTATCCTGCGGGCTGGGACTTTGACAAGATCGACGCGTGCGTCGGTGCTCCCGAGACCATCTGTGACCGTCAGGCTCACTGGAACGAGGGCTTTATGCCCATCAAGTGCGACAGCCTCGGCGAGTTCGAGACCTATATGGGCCACGAGATCGCGCTGCAGATCAAGCTGGCGAAGGAACGCGGCGAGAAGATCGCCTTCATCCTGCCCGTCGGCCCGATGGGTATGTACAAGTGGGTCGTGTACTTCATCAAAGAGTGGGGCATTGCCTGCGATCACGTCTACACCTTCAACATGGACGAGTGGGCAGATGCCGAGGGCAACACGCTTGCTTCGGATAACCCCGGTGCGTTCCAGTACGCAATGGAGCAGGCGCTGTTCAACCCGCTGGGTGAGCTGACGGTGCCCGCTGACCAGCGCAACTTCGCCACCAAGGCGAATCTGCCCACCTATCCCGAGAAGATCGCGGCACTCAAGGCCGAGGGCGCAAAGCTGGTGCTGGTGTACGGCATCGGCCGTATGTGCCACATCGCGTTCTGGGAGCCGACCTTTGCGGCTGACTACGCTACCGCTGAGGAGTGGGAGAAGCAGCCCTATCGCATTGCGGCGAAGATCCATCCCCTGACGGTGGAGCAGAACGCGCTCACCAGCTTTAAGTCGCGCACCACGCTGGTTCCCTGCCGCGCGAACACCATCGGCCCCGGCCTGTTCCTGCAGGCGGACTATGCCATCGGTGGTGCGGACGGTACGCTGGGTCGCGGTATGCAGTGGCAGGGCCTGTCCCTCTGGATGACTCTGCGCTACGGCACGACGCCGTGGATCACCTCGTCCTACATCCCGACTCTGGCGGGCAGACTGTTCTTCCTGAAAGAGTTGGCCGGACCGCTGGAAGCGGAGTGTAACTAAGGTATGATGGAGAGAACGGGAATCATTATCGCCGGCACCATTCTGGTGGATGAGCTCAATCATATTGATGCCTATCCGGAATGCGGCGAATTGGTGCAGATTCGAAAAACCGAAAAATCCATCGGCGGCTGTGTGCCGAACGTGGCGGTGGATCTGAAAAAGCTCTGCCCCTCGCTGGAGGTTTCCGCCATCGGCAAGGTCGGTGACGATGAAAACGGCGTCTACGCCAAAGAAGCAATGGAAAGCCAGGGGGTGGACGTCAGTCGCGTGCTGTGTCAAGGCGGTGAGAAGACCAGCTTCACGCAGGTGATGAGTATTGTCGGCGGACAGAGAACCTTCTTCACCTATGCCGGTGCCAGTGCACAGTTTGGTGCGCAGGACGTGCCGACGCAGGAGCTTTCGGCGCGCATTTTGCATCTGGGATACTTCTTGCTTCTGGACAAAATCGATCAGGGTGACGGGCTCACCGTGCTGCAGAAAGCGCAACAGGCGGGCATCAAGACCTCGATCGATCTGGTCAGTGAAAACACCGACCGCTATCAGCTAGTGTTGCCCTGTCTGCCGTATGTTGACTACCTGATCATCAACGAGCAGGAAGCGGAAAAGCTGACCAATATCCCCGCAACGAACGAGAATCTGCCGCGCATCGCCAAGGCACTCATGGACGCCGGCGTGCGCGAAAAGGTTATCATTCACAAGCCCGACCGCGCGATATGCTGTTCCGAACTGGGGACAACCGTCGTTGGCTCCTATAACCTGCCCGATGGATTTATTCAGGGTACAACGGGCGCGGGAGATGCCTTCTGTGCCGGTGCGCTGCTGGGAATCTACAACGGCTGGAATGATCGCGAGATATTGGAGTTTTCCTCGGCGGCGGCCGTGGCCGCGCTGGGGTCTGCGGATGCAACCAGCGGCTTGAAGACCGTTGAGCAGGTGCGCGAGATGTGCAAGAATTTTACGAGAAAAGAAATCGCCGAATAAGCCCGATAAACGAAATGAAAAAGACGCTTTTGCCGATCAGCAAAAGCGTCTTTTTTTAGTAGGTTTGAAATATAGCGTTGCTATTACTTGCCTGCTGTGTTATAATAAAACGGCAATGAAAGAAGGTGTAGTGTATGAAATGGTCACTGGTCGTGCCCTGCTATAATGAAGAAGCGAACGTGCGGGCGTTTTTTACCGCCTGCCGTGAGGCGATCGGGGACAGGATGTCCTACGAGGTGGTGTTTGTTAACGACGGTAGCCGTGACAATACGTGGAATGAGCTTAAGGCGTTACATGAGGAGTACCCCGAACATATCAAACTAATCAATTTCTCCCGCAATTTTGGCAAGGAAGCGGGGATGTACGCGGGCCTGCAGCGCGCTGAGGGGGACTACGTCACCGTCATTGACGCGGATATGCAGCAGCGCCCTGAGATCGCGCTTCAGATGGTGGATTTTCTCGAGGTAAATCGGGATATTGACTGCGTCGCAGCCTATCAGGATGCGCGGCGGGAAAACAAGTTCATCGCGGCGTGTAAAAAGCTGTTCTATAAATTCATTGATTTTGCCTGCGAGATTAGCTTTAAGGCGGGGGCGAGCGATTTCCGCACGATGCGTCGCGAGATGGTCAAGGCGGTGCTCGCGATGAGCGAGTATCACCGCTTTTCTAAGGGCATTTTCTCGTGGGTCGGTTTCAACACACACTATGTCCCGTACACCGCTGAGCAGCGGCAGGCAGGCAAGACCTCGTGGTCATTCAAGAAATTATGTAAATACGCCTTTGAGGGGGTCATCTCGTTTACGACCTTCCCTCTGCGCATCGCAACCATCGTCGGTGCGCTGATGTCGCTCGGCTCGCTCTTGTATATGCTCGTCGTCGTGGTGCAGAAGCTCGCGTTCGGCATTGATCTGCCGGGTTACGCCACCATTGTGGTGCTCATCCTGCTTATCGGCGGGTTGCAGATGATCATGCTCGGTATTATTGGAGAGTATATCGCGCGCATTTATATTCAAGGTAAGCATCGACCTGTATATATCGCAAAGGAATACGTCGCCCGAAAAACAGAAGAGAAAGAATAAAAACAGCCGGTAAGGAAGACCCTTACCGGCTGTTTTTTTAGTTGTTCGCGATGTGTCGTGCGATGTGTACGCCGCTGGCGGAGGCGTGGGACAGCGAGTGGGTGATGCCGCTGCCGTCGCCGATGATGTAGAGGCCTTTGTAGCGGGACTCGAGTTTGTCGTTGACCTCGACTTCCATATTATAGAATTTGACCTCCACGCCGTACAGCAGGGTATCGTCGTTCGCGGTGCCGGGGGCGACCTTGTCGAGGGCGTAGATCATCTCGATGATGCCGTCGAGGATGCGCTTAGGCAGCACCAGACTCAGATCGCCTGGTGTGGCGTTGAGCGTCGGGGTGATAAACGCCTCCTCGATGCGGTTCGGCGTCGAGCGGCGACCGCGGATGAGATCGCCGAAGCGCTGGACGATGACACCGCCGCCGAGCATATTGCTCAGTCGTGCGATGGACTCGCCGTAGCCGTTGGAATCCTTAAAGGGCTCGGAGAAATGCTTGGCGACCAGCAGGGCGAAGTTGGTATTCTCCGTCTGCTTGGCAGGATCCTCATAGCTGTGGCCGTTGACGGTGATGATGCCGTTGGTGTTCTCGTTGACCACCGCGCCCTTGGGGTTCATACAGAAGGTGCGCACTTTATCGCCGTATTTCTCGGTGCGGTAGACAATCTTACTCTCGTACAGCTCGTCCGTCAGATGGGCGAAAACTTCGGCGGGCAGTTCAACGCGCACACCAATGTCGACGCGGGTGGATTCAGTGGGGATATCGAGCTCCTTGCAGACGGTCTCCATCCACTTGCTGCCGCTGCGGCCGACCGAGATGATGCAATCGGTGCAGCGGTAAATTCCCTGTTTGCAGGTGATCTCATAGCCGCCGTCGACGACGCCGACCGTCTGCACGGGGGTATCGAAATAGAAGTCGACCTTGTCCTTGAGATCGGCGTAGAGATTCTCCAACACGACGAAATTAATGTCGGTGCCGAGATGGCGCACCGAGGCGTCGAGCAGGTGCAGGTCATTCTGGATGCAGAGGGTCTTAAAACGGGTGCCCGCGGTGGAGTACAACTTTGTTCCCTCGCCGCCGTAACGCATATTGATCTTATCGACGTATTTCATCAGCTCCAGCGCGTGCTTTTTGCCGATATACTCGTGCAGGGTGCCGCCGAAGTCGTTGGTGATGTTATATTTACCGTCGGAGAAGGCGCCTGCGCCACCGAAACCGCTCATAATGCTGCAGCTCGGGCAACCGATACAGGATTTAATCTTATCGCCGTCGATGGGGCAGCGGCGCTTCTCAAGAGCGTGACCTGCCTCGAAGACCGCCACCTTGAGCTCGGGCTTGCGCTGGGTTAGCTCGAAGGCGGAGAAGATACCGCCGGGGCCCGCACCGATGATGATGACATCGTATTTCATATTCGTTTCCTCCAAAAATAAGCAGACTGCGTATAGTCAGCCGTGATCGGGGTTTGAACGCACGAAATTATTTTATCATATTTCTGAGACGTTTTCAAGGGGGTTAATATGGTTATAGTCCACGCTCTATAAAACATATAGATGAAGTGAGAGGTGAGTGCTATGACGATACACACGGTCGCAGCAGGGGATACGCTAAACAGCATTGCAGCGCGCTACGGTGTTTCCGTGGCGCTGATTGCCGAGGTCAACGGCATCAAGCAGACTACGCCGCTGGTAGTGGGACAGGCGTTGGTGATCCTCGTCCCTGCGGAGGTCTATACCGTGCAGAACGGGGACAGCATTTATAGTATCGCGCGGCAGTATAACACGTCGGTTATTCAGCTCTACCGCAACAACCCCGTTCTACGGGGCTTGCCGACGGTGCAAGCTGGACAGACGCTGGTTATTCGCTATGAGCCCACGCCAACCGAGCTGTTGGACGTTAACGCTTATGCGTATCCGTTCATTCAGCCGTC
>CAJGCA010000070.1 GCA_904501705.1 Clostridiaceae bacterium
CCCTGCGCAGGCAGAGAGGCAAGCAGCTCGTCCCGATCGACGTTAAACGCCTCGTCGTCATAATGCGCGTGTGAATCGAAAATCATAGCCATAGTTTTCTCCAAATGAAAAAGAAACCGCCGTACCGCGAGCGGAAAACTCCGCACCGCGAATCGGCGGTGATTCTTTGATAATTACTCAGCGAAGCCGGACTCGACCAGCTGCACCAGACCCTCGACGGCCGCCTCTTCGTCCGCGCCGTCCGCAATGATGCGGATCGCGGTGTTGCCGACGATACCGAGAGACAGAACACCCAGCAAGCTCTTGGCGTTGACGCGGCGCTCTTCCTTCTCAACCCAGATGGAGGACTTGAACTCGTTCGCCTTCTGGATGAAGAACGTAGCAGGACGGGCGTGCAGACCAACCTGATTCTGAACAACGACATCTTTCACAAACATAACGGATGCTCTCCTTCTCTCACACCACTCTCGCGGTGATCTAAAATACAGTGTCATACCCTCTTTGGGTACACTATTATTATATCACAAAAAACCTCTAAGTCAATCGGTTTGTCCGCGTTTCGACACAACTTTGGTCGACTGCCCGATTTTCGCCGCTTTTTATTTTTGGTTTTCGTCATTTTAGATAAAAATGTGAAAAGCTTTTAGCTATAAAGTTACTCACTCACCTCGTCGACCGCCTGCAATTTTTCCAGATAGTCCTTATCCTTGTCGGTCAGCTCGGCGGATGCCAACATGTCGGGGCGCAGACGCAGGGTGCGCTCGAGCGACTGATCACGCCGCCAGCGGGCGATGTTCGCGTGATGTCCCGAGACAAGGATCTCGGGGACCTGTCGTCTCTCCCACTCGAACGGGCGGGTATACTGCGGATATTCGAGCAGCCCCGCAAAATGGCTCTCCTCCGTGAAGCACACCTCATCGGCGAGCACCCCGGGCACCATACGCGACACGCAGTCGACGAGCGCCATCGCGGGTATCTCTCCGCCGGTGAGCACGTAGTCGCCGATGGATATCTGCTCATCCACCAGCGCATCCAGCACCCGCTCGTCAACACCCTCGTAATGACCGCAGAGAATGCAGATGTTCGGCATCTGCGCGAGCTCGCGGGCACGCTGCTGGGTGAGCGTCTTGCCCTGCGGGGACATATAGATGAGGTGCGGGCGTGTACCCGCCTGCTCACACACCGCGGCGAAGCAGTCGGCAATGGGTTGCGGGAACATCACCATCCCCATCCCGCCACCGTAAGGATAGTCATCGACCTGCATCTGCTTATTCTTAGTATATTCCCGAATCTGATGACAGTGCATCTCGAGCAGCCCCTTCTCTGCAGCACGGCCGAGGATGCTCTCGCCGAATACACGATCGAACATATCGGGAAACAGCGTCATAATGTCAAATCTCATCGTCAAACAGCCCTTTCATCGGACGAATCTTCATCACGTCCGCCACCGTGTCGACCGACAGAATGATGTCAGGGATCGCGGGGATCAGCACCACGCCCGTGGGGGTGGTCATATGATACACCGCGTTGGCGCCTGTCTGGCTGACGTCGGTGAGCTTGCCATAGACCTCGCCCGTGTCGACATCCTCGATGGAAAGCCCGATAAGATCCTGCACAAGATAGCGCCCCTTCGGCAGCTTAAGATCCTTGCGACTGACGTACAGCATCTTGCCACGCAGAGCGGCGGCGGCCTCCATCGTGTCCACGCCCTCGAGGGTGACGAGCGCCATATTCTTGTGTGCGCGCGCCTTGACTTTAACGGAATTTGTACCGTTTATATCCCAATAGAGCGTTTTAAAGCCCGCGAACTGCTCAGCAGAGTCACACCACGGCTGCACGCGCGTTTCGCCGCGCACGCCGTGCGTGCCGACGATCTGTCCCGCCTCCAAAAACGGTTTTTGCGGCATAGAAATCCCTCCTATACGGAAACAGGGGCAAACCGATGCGGTTTGCCCCTATACCTTAAACTCAGTCGATCTCGACAGCGACCTTACAGTCCTGACGAGTGGCGGCGGCACGCATCACGGTACGCATCGCCTTAGCGATACGACCCTGCTTGCCGATGACGCGACCCATATCGTCGGGGGCAACGTGCAGGTGGAGCACCACCGTGCCGTCCTCCGTGGGCTCGTCCTGCTCCACGACCACGGCGGAAGGGTCTTCCACCAGGCCCTGAGCAATGATAAGCAACAGATCTTTCATATTACTTCTCCACGCCGACCTTCTTGAGCAGCGCCTTGACGGTGTCGGTGGGCTGAGCGCCGTTCTTGATCCAGTTCTCGGCCTTCTCGATGTCGATCTTGATGGTCGCGGGCTCGGTCAGCGGGTTGTAGTAGCCCAGCTCCTCGATGAAACGACCGTCACGGGGATAACGGGAATCAGCCACGACCACACGATAGGACGGAGCCTTCTTGGCGCCGGTGCGGCGCAGACGAATTTTGACTGCCATAGTAAATTACCTCCAAAAAATAAATAACAATTTTATATCTTCATCCGACTATGCGGAATGAATTCAGAAAGGAAAGCGACCGCCTTTGCCGCCCATGCCAGGCATTCCGGGGAAGCCGCCCATCGGGAAGCCGCCGAAGCCTTTGCCGCCTTTTTTGCTCATCTTCTTGAGCTGCTTCATCATCTGGCGCATCGAGTCGTACTGCTTAAGCAGGCGGTTGACATCCTCGACACGCTGTCCGCAGCCCGCAGCGATGCGCCGCTTACGCGACGGGTTCATGATGTCGGGCTTCGACCGTTCGGCGGGGGTCATCGAGAGGATGATCGCCTCAATGCGGGCAAACTGCCGCGGGTCGATGTCGACGTCCTTGAGCTGCTTGCTCATACCGGGGATCATCCCGAGCATACTCTTGATGTCCCCCATCTTCTGAATCTGGCGGAACTGGTCGAGCATATCGTTGAGGTCGAAGCGATCCTCGCGCAGTTTACGGGCAAGCTCCTCCGCTTCTTTCTCGCTGACCTGCTGCTCCGCCTTCTCGATGAGCGACATCACGTCGCCCATCCCGAGGATGCGGGAGGCCATACGATCGGGATGGAACACCTCGAGATCCTCGAGCTTCTCCCCCGTACCCGCAAACTTGATCGGCTTGCCGGTAACGGCACGCACGCTCAGCGCCGCACCGCCGCGGGTGTCGCCGTCGAGCTTGGTCAGAATGACGCCGGTGATGCCAAGCGCCTCGTCAAATGAGGACGCCACGTTGACCGCGTCCTGGCCGGTCATCGCGTCCACGACCAACAGGATCTCCGCCGGCTCACAGTTGGCGCGAATATCTTTAAGCTCCGCCATCAGCTGCTCATCAATGTGCAAGCGACCGGCGGTATCGAGAATAACGTAGTCGTTGCCGTGATCCTTCGCGTGGGCAATCGCCGCTTTCGCGATCTTCACGGGGTTTTCGGTGCCTATCGCAAAGACGGGTACCCCTGCCTTTTCGCCGACGACCTTCAACTGGTCGATGGCGGCAGGGCGGTAGATATCGCAGGCAACCAGCATCGGTCGGCGGCCCTGCGACTTGAGCATCTTCGCGAGTTTGGCGCTATGGGTGGTTTTACCCGAACCCTGCAGACCGCACATCAGAATGACGCAAGGGGGACGATTGGCACGCGCCAGTCCCGCTGCCTCACCGCCCATCAGGTCGGTAAGCTGCTCCTTGACGATCTTGATGACCATCTGTGCAGGGGTGAGGCTCTCCATCACCTTCGCGCCGACGGCCGCCTCGACCACACGAGTGGTGAAGTCCTTGGCGACCTTGTAGTTGACATCCGCCTCGAGCAGGGCAAGTCGGACCTCCCGCATTGCTTCTTTGACGTCCGCTTCGCTGAGCTTGCCTTTGTTGCGCAACTTCTTAAACGAAGCGGCCAGCTTTTCGCTGAGTCCTTCAAATGCCATAGGGGGTCACCTGCCTTTCTCGGGGGTATCAACAACCTTACTCTTCTCTCTGCAGCCTTTCCGCCAGCTCGATGATGCGCTCGGAGCACTCACCGATCTCGCGGGATGCGCCGGGGAAAAAGCTGTGCATACGAATGATCTGCGCTGCCTCAATAATCTGACGCGCATCCTCTGCCATCGCGATGAAGCGTTTAGAAAGACCGAGCTTCTCCTCCATCTCGAGCATCTGAGCCTCGGCGCGCTTGATGGAATCCCGCACGCCCTGGCGGGTGATGCCCTCGTTCTCGGCGATCTCAGCCAGGGACAGGTCATCATTGTAGTAATAATCCACCATATCACGCTGTTTCTCCGTCAACATATCGCCATAGAAGTCCAGTAACAGGGAAATCTCCAGATTTTTACCCACGACCTATCCCTCCGTTTCGTTAAGGTGTAAAGCAAATCGCTTTACGGGCATTATACCGCATTTCCCACAGTTTGTCAAGAGGTTTTTAACTATTCGTATAACTTTTTTATTCACAAAAAACCGCTGTGGGATGGTTGCTCCCGCAGCGGTTTTCCATTATTGCGATTCTTTAGCCTTCAGCGCCGATATTGATCCACATTGCGGGACGCACGCCGAAGTATTCGCCTACCGTTTTTCCGTCAGCGCCCTCGCATATCTCGCCCTTATCGTTGACGTAACAGAACTCGTCCTCTTCCTCGCCGGCGGTTCGCAGCCACCAGCCGTCTCCGAGCTGTCTGTCGCCGTCCGTGGCGAAATACTGTTTAGCCTCGTCCATCGAAAGCAGGAAAAGCTTGTCCTTGGTGCTCGCGTTGTTGCAATCGGTGTGAACCGTCTCGATCAACTTGCTCATTTGCGTTGAATTAAGAATCTTGCCGGACAGGCTCCTGTGCAGATAACCTCTCATCAGGCTGGCGCCCCAAGAGCCCTCGACGTGCTCATCGGCATCCTCCATCACATAGGGCAGTCTTCTGGTCGCGTATTCGATCGCGCCTTCACCCTCGATGCGTCCGAAATTCATCGTCCCGAGAGTCTCCTTGCTGATCACCAGTATGCGGTCCTCTTGCTTAGCGAGTACGATCCACTCTAGCGCGCCCTCACGACCGTGGCTCTTCTTGTTGTAATTGCCGAAATGGATGGTATCTCCGACATTAGCCTCGGCAGCCAGCAGCACCTCCACATCGGCGCACTTTTTCTGCCCGTCGCGGTAATCTTTGATTTGAGAAAACAGCGCATGCGCTTCCTCGTATTGCTGCTTGGCAAGCAGTTCGGTCGCTTGAGCATACTGCTTCTTCGGCAGAACAGACTCCGTGATATAGAAATACGTACCGAGTCCCAGATAAAACACCAGCCAAAACACAATAACCACGATCGGCACAATGCACGCGGATCTCCCCTCTTTCACCGACTTCTCCGCGCTCTCAGGGCCGTTTTTGTTGCACTTCAAAATGATCCCTCCCAAGACAATCACAGCATTAAACAAAGACATTCTAACACAAAAATCGCAAGGATGCAATAGCTCAATGGCCTTTCATAGCCTTTCTTTTGTCAGCAAACAATTTCCATGCTCGATACCAAGCAAAGCACAAGAAGATTTTAACTTATCTCTTGACGGATGGCGTACTAGTATGTTAATAATATAGTATCCTGTTGAATGACCTAGCGAGCCACTATGAACTACATCCGCCGTGTATTCCTGCTGTTAAGTGACAACGGTATCACCCGCGCGAACTATAAGGACACCGAGCATTACAAGGACTCCAAGATGTTTCTCGACTGTCCCGAGAGGATGCTCAAGCTACTGCTGGAAAGTGAGGAGACGCCACTATGAACTTCACCGAAATCGCCCGTGCGCGGCAATCCTGCCGCCGCTACGATCCCATCCGTGCGGTGGAGGACGATAAACTCACTGCTATCCTTGAGGCGGCACGACTCGCGCCCTCCGCCTGCAACGGCCAACCCTACCACCTGACGGTATGCAAGGGCGACACCGCCGGCGCCGTCGCCAAGGCAACGATGGGCATGGGAATGAACAAGTTCGCCGCCGATGCACCGATTATGATCGTTATCTCCGAAAAGCCGTACGTCAAAACCGCCGCGCTGGGCGCCAAGGTCAAGGGCAACGACTACCGCTCCATCGACATCGGTATCGTCGCCGCTTATATCACCGCCGAAGCCGCCGTGCAAGGACTCGGCACCTGCATCCTCGGCTGGCTGGACGACGACAAAATCCGCGCCATCTGCGATCTTGACGGCGCGGTACGTCTGGTCATCACCCTCGGCTACGCCGCCGACGGCGACCCACTGCGCGAGAAAAAGCGTAAACCCCTCGCCGACCTCGTCAGCGAGAAATAACCACTTTCGGCATAGCGAAAACCAAGCAACCCCGCTCAAACTCACGTTTAAGCGGGGTTGTGCTGCGTTCAGTTTTCCTCGTTGGTTGTAGTGTTCACTTCACCGACTTCGGTGGTGGTTGTTTCCATGGCCGTTTCTTCGGTAACGGCGGTCGCCGAGGTCGTCTCCGGCGTCTGCGACGTCGTTTCGGTCGCAACCGCGGTCGAAATGGATTCGCCGCTTGCGCTCGTCGTGCTCGTTGATTCGGCGGATGCCATCGTTGTCGTGATCGTTGTGGGCGTTGTCGAGGTCGTAACGGTGGTTGTCGTCACCGTCTGTGTGGTATTGGGAGCGGTCGTCCCAACACTCTGCAACACATTCGCCGCTACCGTTAACGTTTCGCCGCCGATGATATAGTGATTCTCCTGCGGCTCCTGATCAAACGCCTCATAGCCAACATAGGAATAACTGGAGGATGTGCCCCAATGCGGCTCAAGATCCAGCGTCGCCGCACCGTTAAAGGTCACGGCAAAGGTGATCTGTTCCGTCCATCCGCCATCGACCTTTTGATCTGCGCCGATCTGCTGGGTGTGGTAGACCACGTCCTGCACGCCGTCCTGCCGGACGGTGATGACGCAAAAGCCCGTCTGCGCCGAACCGCTCTTTTTGAGCGTGACCTCATAGGTCTCGCCTACGGTTCCTTGCAGCTTACCATCGGTCAACAGAGCGCCGTTCGCTGTCATTTCCAGCGAATACTCCGCGCTTTGCAGAGTGCCGATCATCGCGACCTCGCTCGTTTGGAAGTACGCATAGGCGCTCAGCGCCATAGCACTAAGCGAGCCGATTATAACCGTAACCGACAGGGCGATGCGACCGAGAAACGCCGTCTCGGGCAGTTTGCCGTGCCTGGATACGTAGAACAAGCCCCGCGCAAAGCCGCGCACACCGCCGCTTGTTGCTTTTTGAATGATCTCTGATAGGGCGCGCATTCGGCGTCCTCCTTTCTAAATAATACAACCTCTGTCCATTTACCGTTTCCCGCTCTGTGAGGCGAGCACCGTCACGCCGAGCTCCACCTTCGGGATATCCGCGCCGCGATAGTTGGCGACATTGCCGACCTCCTCGGGCATGGCGACGATGAGCGCGACGTAATCCGCGCCGTCATCCACCGTCAGCGTGCCGGTTTCCGAGGTATAGCTATTAAGCGACATCGTCGCCGCCGCCTGCGCGATCTGACGGTCGAGCTGCGCCTCGGTCTTGCCGAAGATCGCACCGAACTTGAGGTAGTTAGGCAGATAGATCGTACCACCCAACGCATTCGTGCCGTACACCACCGAGGTGGGATCCACCGCCACCGACAGCTTGTAATCAAAGGGGACAGAGCCCGCGTTTTCGATCTTTAGATAGACGACCTGCGTATAACCGGGCTCATACAGAGCCTCGTCGTTAAATAGCACGGTGTCCTCCTCAACAGGCACATAAACGCCGTCTACCTTATAGGACACCAGCGGTTTCATTTCACCGAAAATAAAGGTGTTGCGCAGCGTCGGGCTCTCATCCTGAAACCACGCGAGCGATGCCCCCGTGCCGAG
>CAJGCA010000071.1 GCA_904501705.1 Clostridiaceae bacterium
AAGACCCTGCAGGTCATCACGCTGATGCTCGCGGCGAAGCAGCGCGGCGAGGGCGGGGAGCCCTCGCTGGTGGTGTGCCCGACCTCGGTGGTGCTCGGTTGGGAGCGGGAGATCGCCCGCTTTGCCCCCGATCTGCGGGTGCTGTGCGTCATCGGCGACGCCGCCACCCGCGCCGCCCTGCTCGAGCGGGCGGGGGAGTACGATGTGCTCGTCACCTCGTACGATATGCTTAAGCGGGACATCGCGCTGTACGAGCCGATGCACTTTCATTACCACATCCTCGATGAGGCGCAATATATCAAAAACAGCACCACCCAGAACGCGCGCGCCGTCAAGCTCATCCGCGCCTCCCAGCGCTTTGCGCTGACCGGCACGCCGATGGAAAACCGCCTGTCGGAGCTGTGGAGCATCTTTGATTTTTTGATGCCGGGCCTGCTGTTCTCGTATACGAAATTCCGCGCGCGGTTTGAGCAGCCGATTTTGCGCGGGCAGGACACCCGCGCGCTCGAGCGGCTCGGGCAGATGGTGTCGCCCTTCATCCTGCGGCGACTCAAGCGGGACGTGCTTACCGAACTGCCGAAAAAGACCGAGCGGGTGCTGCCCGCGACGATGGACACCGCCCAGCGGCAGGTGTACCTCGCCACCCTGCAGGAGCTGCGCGGACAGCTTATCGGCGGCGGGCGGCTCAGCGGGCACAGCCGGATGACGGTGCTCGCGATGCTCACCCGCCTGCGGCAGATCTGCTGCGACCCGCGGCTGTGTTGCGAGGGCTACACGGGCGAGAGTTGTAAACTCGAAGCGTGTATGGAGCTTATACGCGAGGCGGCGGATGGCGGGCATAAGGCGCTGCTGTTCTCCCAGTTCACCTCGATGCTGGAGCTCTTGCGCCATCGCTTGGAGCAAGAGGGGATTCCATATTATCTTCTGCAGGGCTCGACCCCGAAGGAGGAGCGCGCCCGACTCGTCGAGGCGTTCAACAGCGACACCACCCCCGTGTTCCTTATCTCGCTTAAGGCGGGCGGCACGGGGCTGAACCTCACGGGCGCGGACGTGGTCATCCACTACGACCCGTGGTGGAATCTGTCGGTGCAGAATCAGGCAACCGACCGCGCCTACCGCATCGGGCAGAAGAACCCCGTGCAGGTGGTAAGGCTCATCGCGGAGGACACCGTCGAAGAGCGCATCCTGCGCCTGCAGGAGGACAAATGGCAGCTTGCCGAGTCGGTCGTCGGCGTGCAGGGTGTCTCCATCGAGCGGATGTCCGCCGAGGAACTGCTCGCGATTTTGGGGTAGGGTGAGCAGTTAAACTCGAACCCGCCGCAAAGCGGGATATTTCGGTGCTTTTTGCTCCGCCCGTGCTCGCAAGGCGCGAGCATTCCTTCGCCCGATCGAAACAAAAACCCCTCGAAATCTCCTCGCTTTGCGGTCGTAGATTTTGGAAAGAGCGAATTTTTGTTCAACCGAGGCGAAGAACCGTATTTTAGCAAAGGATGAGCGAAAATTCGCCTCTCCAAAACGGAGTTCGCGTTTGACTGCTCACCCTAATCAAACAAAATCCTTTACAAAAAGCAAAAACGATAGTATAATGTTTCCCACAAGTGTCCATATTGGACGAAAGGAAGGAACACGGATATGAAAAATGTTAAGCGTATTCTCGGCCTTGTGTTGGCGTGCGCGATGTTGCTCACGGTGCTGGCGGGTTGCTCGATGCCGAAGATCATCCTCGGCGGTACTCCCACGACCGTCGGCACCATCGACGGCAAAGAGGTCGCTACGGGCGAATACCTCGCGTATATGTACATCCAATTTATGGACGTGTATTTCTCGCAGGGGCTTTACCAGTATGCGCAGTACGGAATGGACGGCTGGGGGCAGGAACTGACCTACGGCGAGGGCGATTCTGCGCAGAAGGTGTCGGTGGAGGAGTATATCCGCCTCGCCACCCGCGACGATATGCTCACGCAGGCGGCGATGCGCCAGCTGATGGCGAAGTATGAAATCACCTGGGACGAGGAAGAACTGAAGAATCTTGAGGAGAGCTTCTCGTCGGCGAACGAAGAGGAGTTCCTCTCGATGGGCATCAGCAAGGAGCACCTGCTTAACGCCTACAAGAACAGCAGTCTCAACCAACCCGCACTACTGAACGGTCTGTACGGCAAGGGCGGTGAGCGTGAGGTAGCCGAGGCGGATCTCAAGAAGTATTTCGACGAGAATTACCTCTCTTACAAGATCATCTCCGTCAGCCTGACCGACACCGATGGCAAGGAGCTCAGCGCCACCAATAAAAAGGTGTACACCGATATGCTGAACGGCTACCTCGCGGACTATAACAAGGATAAGAATTTCGAGGCGGTCGTGGATACCTACAACAAGTACAACGCCGAGAAGAACGAGTCCACCGAGAAGGTCGAGGCCTCCAAGGACGAGGACAACCGCAAGAATGCCGACGCGACCGATATGGACGAGTATCTCGTCAAGGAAATCCGCAAGCTCGAGGTCGGCAAGGCGGCCGTCGTCGAGTATAAGGCGAGCGGCTCTACCCCCACCGCGGCGCTTATTCTGCGTCTGGATCCCAACAGCGATAAGGATCTGTATGCCGACTCCAATGAGGCGATCATCCGCAAGCTGAAGGGTGAGGAACTGGAGAAAGAGATCGCCGATCTCGCCGCGAAGGTGCAGATCGACCTCAAGAAGAGCGCTGTCAAGAAGTGCGATCCCAAGAAGTTTGAAGAAATGATGTATTGATAAAAAGCAGCCGCTCCGTGCATTCGAAACGGGGCGGCTGCTTTTTTATGATGTTCTGCGCCAGCGCCTCCCTCAGCTCGTGTAATCCTCGAGGATGAGGTACAACTTCTCCGCCTTTTCCACTCGTACACCCGCTTCCACCTGCGCGCGCTGCTCCTCGGGCAGTCCCGCAACGTCGGTGTCGAGGATCTGCATCGGGTAATTGTCTGCTCCTTCGAACACCGCTACCTTGCCCTCCCACACGCCGATGGTGTAGGCGGGCGGTGGGGTATAGTGAGCAGTTTTGGACGGCAGCAGAAATTTGAAGATGATAAACAATGCCACCGCCGCGACGGCTGCGGCGGCAGACAGAGCCAGAAAAACCGTCCGTGTCGTGGTACGCATACGGCGCGCCCCCCTTTGTTGCTTCTTGCCTTTTATCGTGTCCGTTGGGAGGCAAAATATACGCGCAAGTCACTTACAGGCGACTTACATAACAAAACGACGGATTTTTTTGGATAAATTTCCCCGTTTTTGCAATTTTTTTGCATTTTAGGTTTGACATTTTGCGCTTTTTGCAATACTATTAATGTGGTATGTCATTTAGTATAATAACAGATGTTCTTTTAAGATAAGAACATCTTGACGGAAGGAGAACAGGGATATGGCAAACGGCTCCCGTTCATTCGCGGATAAAGTGAAGCTGTGGCTTGGCGAACTGCTCGCGAAGCTCAAGAAGCTTGCTCGCGACATCCGAAAAAAGAATAAGCATCCGCTACGGTCGCTGTTGGGGAGTATCGGTAAGTGTGTGCTGACGGTCGCGCTTGTCGGTGTGATCTCCGCGTGCATCGTCGGCGCTGTGCTGGTGGTGTACGTTGTCAGCACCTTTGATGCGACGGGCAAGCTGCCCGAGCTTGGAAAATTCTCGATGGAAAACCGCTCGGTCATCTATGTGATGAACGACGACGGCGAATACGAGGAGTACCAGAATCTGCTCGGCGGTAACACCGTGTGGACCGACCTCGAGAAGATCCCCGTCAATCTGCAAAATGCCGTTATTGCCATCGAGGACGAGCGTTTCCGCGAGCACGAGGGCGTTGACTGGAAGCGTACCATTGGTGCGATGGTTAACCTCGTTGCCAACCGCGTGTTTAATCTCGGCACAACCGAGTACGGCGGCTCGAGTATCACCCAGCAGCTCATCAAGGTGACCACGCAGAACGATGATCATACCATTCAGCGTAAGATCAACGAGATCCTGCTTGCTATCGAGCTCGAGAAGAGCGAGTACACCAAGGATCAGGTGCTGGAGGGCTATCTGAACAATATGCCGCTGACGGGCGAGCTCGTCGGTGTCGGCATTGGGGCGCGCTATTATTTCGGTAAGGAAGTCAGCGACCTGTCGCTTGCGGAATGCGCGGTGATGGCGAGTATCACCAACAACCCTAGCGTGTATGACCCGTATACTCACCCTGAGAACATCCGCACTCGTCAGCGCATCGTGCTGTCGATGATGTACCAGCAGGGGTTCATCACCGAGGACGAATACGTGCAGGCGCTTAACGAGGAATTGGTCTTTAAGAGCAGTGCCGCGCACCAGTCGATTCAGGACTATTACGTTGACCAGGTCATCGAGGACGTGATCAACGATCTGATGGATGAGTACGGCTACTCCTACAACTACGCCGAGAATATGGTGTTCTACGGCGGTCTCAACATCTATTCCGCCGAGGATCCCGATCTGCAGAAGGCGGTTGAGGAGATCTACGCGAACGAGAAGAATTACCCTGCCCTGCGGCAGAAGGATACGGAGCACCCGCAGACGGCGTTCATTGCGGTCGACTACGACGGTCGTGTGATCGCGACCATCGGCGGTCGAGGTGAGAAGACCGCCAACCGCGTGCTCAACCGCTCGACGCAGTCGGTGCGTTCACCCGGCTCGTCCATCAAGCCCATCACCGCGTACGGCCCCGCCGTCGCGCTGGATCTGGTACACTATTCTTCGATGGTGCGGGATGCGCCCATCCTGTTGCCCGATGGCACCAAGTGGCCGCACAACTATGAGATGAAGACCACCCCCGACAACGGCGACGTGCTGCTCGGTGTGGCCCTGCAGAAGTCGCTCAATACCGTAGCCGCCCGTCTGGTACAGCAGCTCACTCCTCAGAGAAGCTATGAGTATGCGACCAACATCTTCCAGTTATCCACGCTGGTGGAGAATAAGGCGATCGGCGGCAGCATCTTCACGGATAAGGATCTGTCCCCGTTGGCGCTCGGCGCGTTCACCGAGGGCGTGACCGCGCGGGATATGGCAACCGCCTACGGTGTGTATGGCAGCGGTGGTTATCACAACGATTCGTTCACGTACTATTCCGTCACCACGGGCGACATCGGCGATGAGACGCCGCTGCTCGAGGGCGGTAAGAACGCCGTTGAGGTGTTGGATGCCGAGACCAGCTACGTGATGATCAAGCTGATGCAACGCGTCACCACCTATGGCACGGCGGCCGATCTGGCCAAGTCGTGGCCCGGTTGGGAGATCTACGGCAAGACCGGTACCTCCGAGAGTAACCGCGACGTGTATTTCACCGGCGGCACGCCGTATTATGCGGCGGCGAGCTGGTTCGGCTACGATAACAACCAGGTGATGATCAGCACCCAGACGGGTTACGCGAAAAGCCTGTGGAACAAGGCGATGAAGGTGCTGCATAAGAACCTGCAGATTAAGGAATTCAAGGTGCCCGAAGGTGTGCAGACGTGGAAATACTGCACCGTGACGGGACAGCGCGCGACCTCCGCCTGCACCAAGACGGATACGGGCTGGTACAAGTCGAGCAATATTCCGGATTACTGCTCGGCGCATAAGGGTGCACCGCTCAACCCCGATGGCTCGTTGCCCGAGACCGCGCCGCCCACTTCCTCGACTCCGTCGACGGGTAGCACGACAGCCACCACCGGCAGCAGCACTTCCGCCGAGAGCACGACCACGACCTCGACTACGACCACGACTACAACCTCGACTCCAGCATCGACCGAGGCTTCCGAGCCCACGACCACGACCGCCGCTCAGGTGGGAGAGGACGCGTGAGCCGCCGCGGTAAATCGCCCGCGTTCAAGGAGAATGACGGTCGCTTTCTGCTGGTTGATTCCCGCGTGCTCCCGCAGGTTATCCTGCGTACATTGCAGGCAAAAAACCTGTTACAGTCGGGCGAGGTCAAGACCGTATCCAAGGCGGTCGCGGCGGTGGGGATTTCCCGCACCGCATTCTATAAATATCGTCACGCGGTATTGCCGTACGATGCTGAGACCGCTGGGCGCACCGTGACGGTGCATCTGGTGCTGCGGCACAGCCCGGGCGCCATCTCGCGCGTGCTCGACGGGTTTACCCGCGCAGGCGCAAACATTCTGACCGTGAATCAGAGCATTCCGTCGGGCGGGTTTGCCCACGTTTCCGTTTCTGCCCGCATCGACCGCCTGTCGATGCCGCTGCGGAAATTCCTCGACTCACTGAAAGTGGTGGACGGGGTGGAGCGTATCAGCGGCATCACCGACGGAGAATAAGCAACAATAGCAAAAGAAAAGGACTGATACTATTTGGTTTCTGTAGCCGTTTTAGGCCACGGTGTGGTCGGCTCGGGGGTTGTGGAGATCCTGCGGAATAACGCGGCACACATCGCCCATAAGGCAAGCGAGGAGATCGCCGTCAAGCGTATCCTCGATCTGCGTACCTTCCCTGAGCTTCCGTACGCCGATCTGTTCACCGCGAACTTCGACGATATCGTCAGCGACGCGGACATCCGCATCGTCGTCGAGGCGATGGGGGGGCTTCATCCCGCCTACGACTTCGTTAAAGCCTGCCTGCTCGCGGGCAAGAGCGTGGTCACCTCGAACAAGGAGCTGGTCGCCGCCAAGGGCGACGAGCTGCTCGCCATTGCGCGTCAGCGCAACCTCAATTTCCTCTTCGAGGCTTCGGTTGGCGGCGGCATCCCGATCCTGCGTCCGCTGGATCAGTGCCTCGCGGCGAACAACATCGAGGAGATCGCGGGCATCTTAAACGGCACGACCAATTTTATGCTCACCAAGATGTTTGCCGAGGGAATGGACTTTGATGAAGCCCTCGCCCTCGCCCAGCAACTCGGCTACGCCGAGCGCAACCCCGCCGCGGATGTGGAGGGGATGGACGCCTGCCGCAAGATCTGCATTCTCGCCTCGCTGGCGTTCGGTAAGCACGTGCTGCCCGAGGAGGTCTACACCGAGGGCATCACTGAGATCACCAAAGAGGACGTGCGCTGTGCGGCGGCCTACGGCGGTGTGATTAAGCTGATCGGCCGCGCGGTGCGTGCCGATGACGATCGTCTGTATTGCTCGGTTTCCCCGATGATCCTGCCGAAGGACAACCTGCTCGCTGACGTGACCGACGTGTTCAACGCCGTGCAGGTCCGCGGCGACAGCGTCGGTGCCGTGGTGTTTGTCGGCCGCGGCGCGGGCAAGCTGCCCACCGCGAGCGCGGTGGTCGCGGACGTCATCGACGAGGTCAAGCATCTTGAGGCGCGCAAGTACCTCTTCTGGGAGCCGCACGAGGCGGGCCGTGTGCTTAGCCATCGGCAGGCGCTCGCAGTCAAGCTCGTGCGTGTGACGAGTGCGGACACTGAGGCGGCAAAGGCGACGATCACCGCGGCGTTCGGCGAGGTCGCGTTTGTGACCGTGCCCGACGC
>CAJGCA010000072.1 GCA_904501705.1 Clostridiaceae bacterium
ACGTTCGTGACGATCCCGCCGCCGACGACGTCGACGTAGCCGTAGGTGCCGCCGTAACCGAGGCTGCCGGGGTTAAACAGATACAGCCCGTCGGCGTACTCCTCGTACGGCTGATGGGTGTGCCCGAACAACGCAATATCCGCTTTATACTGCCGTGCGGCGAGATCCAATCTATACAATCCGTATTTTACATCATGAATATGCCCGTGAGTAAAGAAAAATCGCTTGCCGCCGTGGGTTTCTTCCCGCACTTTCGGGTCGCGGCAGGCAAAATCGCCGTTGCCGGGCACGGTATAAAACGTGCGGTCGGGATAGCGCGCCTGCGCGTCCTCGGCATCCCGTAACCCGTCCCCGAGAAAAATGACCGTGTGCGCGGTCGGCTGTTCTTCAATCGCGCGGCAAAGCGCACCCTTGTTGCCGTGGGTATCCGACACGACCAATATTCGCATAGTCATTCCCTCCGTCATAATACTTATCGTTCACTCATAATATATCATACAAAAGTCTGTTTGAAAAGGTGGTTTTTTCGATGGCGCAAAACGCATTCACCCCCGAACAACTGGAAAAACTGGTAGGCTACGCAAGCCGTCAGCTCGGCACCACTCCCGAACAGCTCAAAGCGGCATTTCAGCAAGGCGGACTGTCGGGGTTGTCAAACGCCCTGTCCGCCGAGGAGGCGAGCAAGGCCGAAGCGATGCTCAAGGACAAGGACGCCGCCGCAAAGCTGATGAACGATCCGCAGGTGCAAAAGCTGCTCGCCCAGCTGCTCGGCAATATGTAAGAGGTGCGGAATGGATGACCTAAACGACAAGATCACCCGCTTACTCAGCGACCCGAACAGTATGGCAAAGATTCAGTCAATGATGGCCGCGCTCGGCGGCGGGGAATCCCCCGCACCGCCCGAGGCGTCGCCGCCACCACCGCCGCCTGTTCCCGAACCCAACCTACCGCAAGGCGGGTTGCCCGACCTGTCGATGCTGACAAAGCTCGCGCCGTTGATGGGGGCGTTTAGTAAAGAGGACGACGACACCCGCCTGCTGCAAGCGCTGCGCCCCTATCTGCACGGCGAGCGCGAGCAAAGGCTTGACGATACGATGAAGATGCTGCGCCTGACAAAGCTGTTACCGCTGTTGCAGGAGCAGGGCATCTTTGGCAAGACCGAAAGGGGGTAAAAGCTGTGCAAGATATTACACAGATGCAGCGCGAGGCCGCGCGGCGGGTCAACCGAATGCAGGAGCATTCCCGCCGCGTGTTCGAGGAGCACAACGGCCGTCCCCCTGCACCGCCCGTGCCGCCGCGGGATACCCAAGCGGCGGGGTTTACTCAGCCGACGATGCGCTCGCCGGGGCTGTACACCCGCTACACGCCACCCGCGGATAATCCGCCCGCCGACTGCCCGCCGCCCGTTGCCAAGCCGTGCGAGCCGACGGCGATCGTGCCGCCAAAACCCGCCACCTCCTTTGACGGCGAGCAATGGCTGCTGCTGGGGCTCGCACTGCTGTTATTCCGCAGCGGCTGTCGCCCCGAACTCGCCATCGCGCTGTTATATTTAGCAATGTAAGAACAATCCCCGTGCGACAATTGAATTGTCGCACGGGGATTGTTTATTTTTTGTCTGTTCTCCCAACAAGATAATCCAAAGAAACTTGATACAAATCGGCAATCTTCATCAAAATTTCCAGTTTCGGCTCACGTGTCATCAACTCATAATTTTGATAGGTGTGCTCGGTAATATCGCAGTAGATCGCAACCTGTCCTTGCGTAAACCCGTTTTCTTTTCGACACTCTTTTAACCGTTTTGCCAAAATCTCTCGCATTGTATCACCCACAATTGTTATTGACAAAACCAGTATAAAAAATTATAATGATCAATATACCAACAATTGTATGTGAGAGGTTGTTTTATGGCGATGTATTGTTTGGATTGTATTAACAATCTGTGCACTAGAAACTATGATGCAAAAGAAGTGATTTTTGCAAAAAGCTTATATATTTGCGAGGGATGCGGCGAATACAAGACGGTTGTTTTGATGACCAAGCGGTATTATTGGCGACGTAAGCTTCGAATTTTCCGCATTATCACACTTCCTATTTATATTCTGTGGCGGCTACTCATTCTGCCCTAGGGTAGATCGAAATATCCGAACTCCGTTTTGAAAAGGGGGATTTCCGCTCTATCATCGTTAAAATACTCGTAAATCCGCAAGGATTTACTGCGTCTTATGCCTTGATAGAACAAAAATCCCCTCTTTTCAAAATCGAAGACCTCAAAGCGAGCAGATTTTGAGCGATTTTTATTCTATTTGGGCGACGGAAGGCTGTCGCCTTGCGAGACCAAACAGGGTAAAAAGCGCCGAAAGCCGCCGCTTTGAGGCGGGTTCGGATATCTCGCTCTACCCTACCTGATTGTGAAAAACCCGCCGCCGTTTATTAAAAGGCGGCAGGGCAACGACACGGACGAACAAATCGAATAATTCCACCCGCTCGTTTGACGGATTTTTCGGACCGCAGAATGAGCGGGCGTTTTTTATGCATAATAAATGGCGTGGGGTTCGGCAACATTTTTGGTTATATCGAAAAAATCGAAAAAATTGTGCCGAAATTCTTGAAAATCGTCTATATATGCGGTATAATATTGTGGTGTTTTTAAGCTATGCGGTTTTCTGTGCGAAAACCGTCTGTCAGAAAGGGATGTTTGTATGGAAAAGAACGAACGCAGAGTCGGTACTGTATCGAGAGGTATCCGCTGCCCCATTATCCGTCAGGGTGACGACCTCGCCGCCATCGTGGCGAACAGCGTCATTGAGGCCGCTGAGATCGAGGGCTTCCCCTTACAGGACCGCGACGTCATTTCCGTTACCGAATCCATCGTCGCCCGTGCTCAGGGCAACTACGCATCGGTTGACGCGATCGCTGAGGACGTCAAGGCGAAACTCGGCGGCGGCACCATCGGCGTCATCTTCCCCATCCTCTCGCGTAACCGCTTCGCCATCTGCCTGCGCGGTATCGCCAAAGGCGCAAAGAAGATCGTCCTGATGCTCAGCTATCCCTCCGACGAGGTGGGTAACTCGCTGGCAACCTACGATATCATCGACGCGGCGGGTATCAACCCCTACTGCGACGTCCTCTCCCTCGAGCGCTATCGCGAGGTGTTCGGCGTACAGAAGCTGGAGTTTACCGGTGTCGACTACGTGCAGTATTACGCCGATCTCATCAAGGAGTGCGGCGCCGAGGTCGAGATCATCTTCGCTAACCAGCCCAAGGCGATCCTCGACTACACCGACTGCGTGCTCACCTGCGACATTCACACTCGCGAGCGCACCAAGCGTCTGCTCAAAGAGGCGGGCGCGAAGATCGTGCTGGGTCTCGACGATATCCTCACCGCTCCCGTGAACGGCAGCGGCTGCAATGAGAAATACGGTCTGCTCGGCTCCAACAAGTCCACCGAGAACACCGTGAAGCTGTTCCCCCGTGATTGCCAGGGTCTGGTGCTCGACATCCAGAAGAAGGTGCTCGACGCGACCGGCAAGCACGTCGAAGTGATGGTCTACGGCGACGGCGCGTTCAAAGATCCCAAGGGTAAGATCTGGGAGCTCGCCGACCCCGTCGTGTCCCCCGCCTTCACCGACGGCCTCATCGGCACCCCCAACGAACTGAAACTCAAATATCTCGCCGATAACGATTTCGCCAACCTGTCGGGCGAGGCGCTCAAGGAGGCCATCTCCGAAAGCATCCGCAAGAAAGACGGCCAGCTCGTCGGCAATATGGCGGCGCAGGGCACTACCCCCCGTCAGCTCACCGACCTCATCGGCTCGCTGTGCGACCTGACCAGCGGCTCGGGCGACAAGGGTACCCCCGTCGTGCTGGTGCAGGGCTATTTCGACAACTACACCAACGGTTGATCACAGGAAGGTGGAAAAGATAATGGATAACAACATTCGTCCCGAAACTATGCAGCGTATCACCACTCCCGCACTCGCCCAGGCATTCATCGACGAGCAGGTCGCGGCTGTCCGCGCCCAGGTCGGCGATCAGAAGGTACTGCTCGCACTGTCGGGCGGCGTTGACAGCTCGGTTGTTGCCGCGCTGCTCATCAAGGCGATCGGCAAACAGCTCGTCTGCGTGCACGTCAACCACGGTCTGATGCGCAAGGGCGAGAGCGAGCAGGTCATCGAGGTGTTCGGCAAGGCGCTGGACGCTAACCTCATCTATATCGACGCGACCGACCGCTTCCTCGATCTGCTGGCGGGTGTCAGCGATCCCGAGAAGAAGCGCAAGATCATCGGCGGTGAGTTCATCAAGGTGTTTGACGAAGAGGCGGCCAAGCTCGAGGGCATCAAGTTCCTCGCGCAGGGCACTATCTACCCCGACATCCTCGAGAGCATCAAGGCTGCCGAGAGCGGCAAGCCCGTCAAGTCTCACCACAACGTCGGCGGTCTTCCCGAGGAGATGGAGATGCAGCTCGTCGAGCCCGTCAAGCTGCTGTTCAAGGACGAGGTCCGCGTCGTCGGTGAGGCTCTCGGCCTGCCCCACGCGATGGTCTACCGTCAGCCGTTCCCCGGCCCCGGTCTCGGCGTGCGCTGCCTCGGCGCGATCACCCGCGACCGTCTGCACGCCCTGCGTGAGGCGGACGCCATCCTGCGCGAGGAGTTCGATAACTGCGGCCTCGCCGAAAAGGTGTGGCAGTATTTCATCTCCATCCCCGACATCAAATCCGTCGGTGTGCGTGATGAGATGCGCTATGAGGGCTGGCCCGCCATCATCCGCGCGGTGAACACCACCGACGCGATGACCGCGACCATTGAGGAGATCCCCTACGCGGTGCTGCACAAGATCACCGCGCGCATCACAAGCGAGGTCGAGGGCATCAACCGTGTGCTGTACGACCTGACGCCGAAGCCCACGGGCACCATCGAGTGGGAGTAACGGAATAGTACCGAGTGGCTTATGAGTGGCTTGAAATCGCTTGATTTCAAGCCACTTTTTCTATGCTTAGGCGCTTGACTTTATCCGTTTT
Organism: Clostridiaceae bacterium; assembly: GCA_904501705.1. Classification (GTDB taxonomy): domain Bacteria; phylum Bacillota; class Clostridia; order Oscillospirales; family Acutalibacteraceae; genus UBA5905. The sequence continues at coordinate 5,018 of CAJGCA010000072.1, forward strand.
TTGTAGTACACTTAAACCCCAAATCAAAATGGATTGATTGGGATGCACTGAAAAGGAGGATGTTTTTGTGAAAAAAGTAATCTGTGTAGTATTAAGCGTTTTGTTGGTGGCATCTATTGCCAGCACGACTGTGTTTGCTGCTGATCCGGCACAGGCGAAAATCGGTGGCACCGAATACGCGACCTTAGCCATGGCGATCGAAGCAGCAAACGCCGATGCCGATGAAACGACCATCGAGCTGCTTACCGACGTAACAGCCACCGCTCAGCTTACCGTCAGCGAGGCGACGGTGATCAACGGTAACGGCCACACCATCACCACCAACGGGGTCAAGAAATCCTTCGCGGTTCATGCAGATTTTGCGATTAATGATCTTACCATCGTTAACACCCTCGCCTACGGCCGTTGCATCGATACGCGCGTTGGCGGTATTGAGTTGAATATTGTTGATTCTGCCCTGATTACCACAAACACCCCTTACACGCAGCCTCTGACGATCGGCGGCGATGCCGGCACACCCGAAAACGTCATCGTGGTGAACATCAGCGGTTCCGAGATCACCGCTCAGACGCACGGCTACGGCATTATCACCTACAATCCGGTGGAGATGGTTATTTCCGAGTCCACCATTACGGGTTACGCTGCGCTGTATTTCAAGGACGCCGACGGTTCGGTCGGCTCTGCCGGCTCGATGGTAAGCGTTGAAGGCTCTGACCTGAACAGTGTAAACAATTCTCCGTCACACGAAAGCAACACGTTTGCCACCATCGTTTCGGAGTCGGATGAAGTTCTTGTGTCTCTCGATGCAGCATCCACCCTTTCCTGCGAGAGCAACAATGCTTCCACGCAGTACCTGATCGGTTTAAAGACCAACAACAGCAATGCCCCTGTATCGGCAAATACCATCGTGGCCGAAGAAGGTGCCAAGCTGGAGACTTCCACAAAGGAAAACGGCAAAGCCGGTATTATTGCCGGTACCGTAATGGATGTTGACGATGACAGCCTTGTGGTAAATATTATTGCTGTTCCGTCTGAATATGCGGACGCTATTTTCAACGACGGCGAGGGATATATCACCGCAACGGAGCCCGAAACCGGTCTCACTGTCATCACCTATCACTACGAGTCCTTCACCACGCTTATCGGTCATACCCACAGCGCGAATAACCTGACGAAGGTTCCCGGCGAGAAAGCTTCCTGCACCGAGGATGGTGTCTCAGAGCACTATACCTGCGCCGAGGAAGTGTGCGCGGACATCGCCTACGGCGATGTGAACGGCAGCACCATCGTTGCAAACACCGTTATTTTCGCGACCGGCCATAGCATTGTTGAAGTCAAGGCCGTTGCCGCCACCACGGAAAAAGAGGGCAATATCGCTCACTATAAATGTGAGGAGTGCGACGCACTGTTCTCGGATGAAGAAGGCGAAAACGAACTTGCCGCGGAAGATGTTGTCATCGCCAAACTGGTCGATGACACGAACAAGGATAACGATGATGCCAATACCGACAACACCGCTCCCGACACCGACAGTGCTACTCCCGACACCAATAACACCACCCCGGATAAGGAGACGACTTCTCCTGCGACCGGTGACAGCTTTAATGCTGTGTATGCGGTAATCGCGGCCATCGTTTTCGGCGCGGTTGTTGTACTCACTCGCAAGGCAAAAGCGAATGCCTAATTCACCATTCGCTTTTGCTTGACAGAATCTAAACACACAGCGGCACCCACTATAATGATATAGTGGGTGCCGCTCTTTTGTTTCAATAAAGAGAACCTCCGGTTTTATCAGGAGGGAGAAAATAGCTTTTAGCGTTCCCTTGCCTTTCCCTCCGGGAGAGGTGTTGCGCATCGCCGAGGTCGCTGCTTTTCTTATTATGCGTTGCGATGTGCTCAAATTGATGCCTTGGCATCAATTTTTAAGTTAACAAAAGCCTTAGGGCAGCGCGACGGAGAGGGCGACTCCCCTATGTAAGGGGGTGGGCGAGGAGCGAAGCCGACGAGACAGAGGGATTGTCAAGTACACACACGACCTTTTTGTCAATGACAATCCCCCAGTCAGCCTAGCGGCTGACAGCCTCCTTTACACAAGGGGGTCTTCCCGCTGCGGCGGGCTTTTTCACTGCTAAAGTTCTTTTGAACCACGCGTCTAACGCGTGGTTTTCGCACTACAACAACAGCCCCCGCATCGATCGATGCGGGGGCTGTTCTGTGGCTGTCTTATTTCTCGTCCTTGTAGATCTCTTTGAAATACTTGTAGGTGTCCACCTTCAATTCGCCGCAAGCGGCCTCATCGCAGGCGATGATGCCATTCTGATGCAGCTGCAGGGCGCTGATCGTCCACGCGTGGTCGACGCCG
>CAJGCA010000073.1 GCA_904501705.1 Clostridiaceae bacterium
CCTTCCAAAAACAGCACGGTGATAACAGGAAAAATCAAACTGAGCACCATCAGGACGAACATAAAGATCAGTTTCGTCGAAATGGTCGGCTTTTTGAAAATCCCAAGCATAAAAAGCCCTATGGCAAGCCCCAAACGCACCAAATTGAATAGCGTTGTCATAGGCAACAACGTCATACCAAAAATAACAATGGGGCCGAAGTAATCATATTGACTTTTGGAGGATGCATCGATAGACGCGGTCCCAATCGGAGGTGTGTTCATAAACAGTACAATCCTTTGAGTATAAATTGCCGCTAAGCACTTCTTTCATAAGCAAGGCAAGTTCTTTCGGCGAAAACGGGTCGAAAAAGCGGACGTTTTCATAATCGCCCAGCACCTCTCGCGCAAAAGCGCAATCGGCACTGAGAATCAAACCGCTTAAAGAGGCGGCTTCCAGCAGGGGCAACCCCACGGTTTCTATATAGGATGGAAAAAGTAACGTAGAGGAGGTGTAGTAATGCGCCATGTTATCGTACGGCACCGATCCGATGCAGGCGATGTTGCGATGGTGTATCGTCCCGTGGGGTAAGGTCAGCGTTACCTCGAAATCGGTGTGGCCTTGTTCGTTTAATAGCGTACACGCTTGAATGATAGTATCAATATTCTTATAAATTTCGTTATTTGTCGGGTAGAAAAAGCGGTTCTTTTCAAAGGGGGCTCTTTCGTCATGCGGTGGGATCGAAACGTCGGGGAAAGCGGTTATGATCTTGCCCGATGAAACGTGCGTTTTTTGGACAACCGCCTCTTTCATCCACGCGGTTTGTACGATAACGATGTCTGCCCGCTTTACGGAGGCTTTAATAAATCCGCCGATAATATGCTGATAAAAGGCGGTTACTCGTTCGCGCTTTTTGAAAAAAGAAAACCGTTTGGTATTCTGGAACGGAATGGATTGATGCACGTACACGATCTGAGGAGCCTTTACGCCGAACGTGATAATGTTTTGCAGCGATACGACCACATCCGGCTTTAGTTCATCAATAAAGCGTCGCCCCGCAAAACAATCGAACCAGATCTTTTTCAGCCAACTGCTTTTCACGTCTTGCCGAACGATTACGCGGATATTGTCGGTTTCCTCCAAATAATGGTCGCCCAACAAAAAGATCCACTCGTTTTCCGTGTCAACGCGGCGAATGTGGTGATAAAATTGTTTCAAAACCGTCATTGCCCCGCCTCGCGAGGCGGCAATGTCATTGACAACAATTCTCATAAAAATTCCCCTCAATACGTTGGTAAGCAACGGAGATGTCAAAATTGTCTTTTAAAACGGAAGTGATATGAGCGGGGTCTACCGAAAGGCTGCTTATACGGGAAACCGCTTCGCAAAACGTTTCAACGCTGTCGCTTTGGCAGGATACCCCCACGCCGTTTTCTTCCAAAAAGGTACCGATATCGGTTGCCGTATCGGTGGCAGCCAAAACAGGAAGACCTGCTTGCAGATAGGCTAGTAAGCGGGAGGGGAAATTGGGGATGGTGAAGCGGTGATCCAAAAAGATCAGCCCATAATCACACGCGGCGATCATGTTGTCGTAATCCGCCTTGGGTAATCGCTGCATAAGCTTTGCGTGTTGCGGCTTTTCGGATTCGAAATACGCTTGCAGTTTACCGTATTCCGTGCCGTCGCCAACGATGAGGAAAAATGCGTTTTCGTTATGCCGTTGCGCTTTTAAGCAGTCGATAATGAAAGGGATCCCTTGCGGCTTTCCCAAATTCCCGCCGTAAACAAACACTTGTTTATCCAAGGGAATACCATACTTGACGCGAAGCGCCTCGCGCTCTTCTGCCGAAACGGACATATCGGCAATTTCTATACAATTGGGGCATAGCTCAACCTTTTCGGGATCGATCTCGGGGTTGTGTGTCAGCAGATACTCGACGTTGGCCGCCGACATACATCCAATGCGATCGGAAATGGAATACAGCGCTTTTTCTTTTTTTCGGAACAGGCGGTAGAGAACGCCGGTATTCATCAGCCCGATATCCACCGCATTCTGCGGGAAGATATCCTTGAGCATCAGATACGTGCGCGCACCGTCGCGCTTTTTCACATACCGAACGGGTTTCACAATGGTGATGGGGGGCGTTGAATATAAGACCAGATCAAATTTCACGTGTGAGAAATATCGCTTGATCCCGCGGACCAGTTGCGATTCTAACAGTACCGTGGACATCCCCTTTTCGAGGATATTGGTTTTTTGAATGTTGCCGGTTTTCAGCTTCAAAATGTGCACCCGCTTATGCACGTCATCGGAGTCGTCCTCAATCAGACGGGAGGGTTGTCCGAAACGCCGTTCCACCGGGGAGACGATATACACGTTGTGCCCGTTTTGAGCACAGTGGCGCACCAGATCGGTATACAGATCGTGGTTGTCCACCGAAACGATATCCAGCAAAGTAATAAACAGAATATTCACGGCAACCTCACAGAGAATACGTTATGATAACGGATTTTGGAAGCGAGACGACATCTTTTCGGTCAAAGGACGGCACCAAGCGGCGATGAGAGAGAACAATTTTTCCCGCACCCAATCAATGACGCTGCACCCAATGAAGATCAGCGGCACGCTCAGCAGCAGATGCAATAAGAACGTGCCCGATTCCATATAATAATGCTTTAAGGGCTGGACCCATTGATTCCAAAGCAGGGTATTACGCATAAGGTATTGCGTGTGAATCAAGAACACACCGAAGGTGGTGCTGCCCAGCGTTGTCCAAAGGCGGTTTTGCTTGGGGGGCAACTGAATAAAGAACATAAACAGGGCAACCGATCCGATCAACACGGGCAAAGAGGTGTAGCTATACCAGTCAAAAAGTTCTTTTCCGATAAGGGCTTGTTGTGCGATTTTTATACCGAAAGGCACGAGGCAAGCACCGAAGAAGATCGGCAACAACCATCTTTGAGAAAAGCGGACTTCGTATTTTCGCAAATATCCAGCCAGCAGATACAAAAACACAAACCATACCAGAGAATACCCGCCGTTGACACCCACAGAATTTCCTGCAAAAAAGAACACGGTGGGAATGGCAGAGAATACGACCCCTAAAATCATCAACAACCATTGCTGCTCTTTGCGGGAAAGTGCGGCAATGGCTTTATTTAAGAAGGGCGAGAGCACATATAAAACGACATATACGGCAGCAAACCAGTATTCTCCGTGGATAAGGGGAAAGAGATATCCGGTTATCAGGGTTTTGATGTTAAACGGACAAACGCCAAGCAAGCAACAGATACCGTAGATCCCTACGGAATAAAACACCACCTGTAAGACCAGGCGAACCACCTTTCCCGGCTTGACGGGAGAGGTGCTTACCGAGAGCATCCATCCGCTGATCAGTACATAGATGTTGACCGAAACGTAGCAAAAGCTTTCCGTCAACCAAGCGACAGCATAGTTGGGCTCTCCGTATACGGCTGCATCCAATATGCCGCCTTGGTTAAAATAATGGAGTGCTACGATCATCAGCATAGCGATGACGCGCAGTAATTCAATATTGGAATTGCGCGCTACTTTTCGCGGTGTCATAACGTTCACTTCCGTTTCGCAGGAACACCAACGTAGGTTCCTGATTCTTTAATGTTTTCCACAACGACCGCACCGGCACCGATCATACAATCGGCACAGATCGAACGATTGTTGATCACCACGGCGCCTGCACCGATCATGGTGCGTTCTCCTACGGTGACAGTGCCCGCCAGGCGAGATCCCACGGAAACGTGTGTGAAATCGCCCACGGTACAATCGTGATCGATAGAGCTGCAGGTGTTAACGATCGCGCCGTTGCCGACGGAGGCATCGGCGTTGATCACGGCACCCGCCATAACCACGGTTCCTTCCCCGATGGTTACGTTGCTGCCGATGGTAGCGGCAGGGTGGATCAACGTTGCGAGAGCGGCGTTGCTGTTTTTCAACATTTTGGTGATGCGTTCGCGGATCGCATTATTGCCGATGGCGACAATGAAATCGTGGGAATCGAGAAACCGTTTGTGGTCCGCCACGGTCCCGGCGGTGGGGACGGCGGTGTCCGGCGCATCATCCAGATATGCAATTTCCTCGTAGCCGGCAAGTCTTGCTATATCCGCAATCACCTTTCCGTGCCCGCTGGCACCTAGGATCATCAGCTTTGATTTCATACCGTTGCATCCTCTTTTATTACCGTTCCGGTAAATTCTTCCATCGTCACCGAGGTTTCCGAGGAGATACCGTCCCGCTTGAGAACCGTTAAAACCGTTCCCCATAAGATCTTGATATCTCCTATAAGCGTAATGTTATCAACGTACTGTACGTCGTAACGGAATTTATCTTCCCAAGAAACCGCGTTGCGACCGTTCACTTGCGCTAATCCGGTAAGCCCGGGACGAACGTTGTGGCGGCGTCGTTGCTCGTCGTTGTAAAGCGGCAAATATTTCACCAACAACGGGCGCGGACCCACGATCGACATATCGCCTATTAGAATGTTGCATAATTCGGGCAACTCATCCAGGGAGGTGCTGCGCAAAAGCTTGCCGTAAGAGGTCAGCCGCAGCTCATCCGGCAACAGATCCCCGTTCTCATCCTTGGCGTTTGTCATCGTACGGAATTTGATCAAGCGAAAGATCTTTTCGTTCTTGCCGGGTCGCAGTTGGGTGAAGAAAGGATTGCTGCGCATCACAACCGCACCGATCAGCATCAATATCAGCATCACGGGGGAAAGGATGATCAGTGCCAGCAATGACAGCACAACGTCAATGCATCGCTTAAAACACTTTGCGTACATATTTGTGTTCTCCCGTCACGTTATTCGAAGCAGGAACGGATCATGTCAATGATGCGATCTTGTTCGTCGGCAGTCATCTTATTGTCGCTGGGGAGACAAAGTCCGCGATGGAAAATATCGGCACCCACATCGATGCATCCGCCGGCTATGTATGCATTGGTGCTTGCCCGCCCGTTGCCGTCCTTTGTCACAAACGGATTCATACGGTACATCGGTTGCATATGCATCGGCTTCCAGATCGGACGACCCTCGACGTTGTATTTTGCCAATGTTTCCAGTATTTCGGTGGGACAGGTCTTTCCCTTTTCCTTGACAAAGCAAGCCTCGCTGTCGCTGCGTACTTGCTTGCACATAGCCGCCTCGTCGATGAGCAGGCAGGAAAGCCAGAAGTTGGGCTTCATACAAGCTTCATCGTAGGGATTCATAGAAACGGGCAGATCCTTCAGGCCTTCCTTATAGCGCATATAGATCGCTTTCTTCTGCGCAATATGTTCATCCAAATGGGGATATTGCCCTCGCACCACGCCGGCGATGACGTTGCTCATGCGGTAATTATAGCCCACCTCTTCGTGCTGATACCAGGGGGCGTTCTCACGGCTTTGGGTAGACCATTTACGCGCCTTGTTTGCCGCCGCCTCATCGTCGGTGAGCAGCATACCGCCGGAAGAACCGGTGATGATCTTATTGCCGTTAAACGAGATGGCGTTGTATGTGCCGAAAGTGCCGGTTTGCACACCCTTGTAGGTGGCGCCTAAGGATTCCGCCGCATCTTCGATCAAGACGGCGCCGTGCTTACGGCAAATGGCGGTGATCTCATCTATTTTGGCGGGCACGCCGTACAGGTTGGCCATGACAACGACTTTGGTGTCGGGATACAGCTCAAACGCCTTTTCCAACGCAACGGGATCCATGTTCCACGTGTCGTATTCCGTATCGATGAATATCGGAATACCGCCCTCGTATACGACGGGATTTAACGTCGCGGCAAAGGTCATATCGGTGCAAAACACCGTGCCGCCCGGTTGTACTCCCGCCAATTTTACAGCAAGATGCAATGCGGCGGTGCCGCAAGAAAGCGCTACCGCGTATTTGCAGCCCACCTTTTCACAAGTGAGGCGTTCCACTTCGTTGATGTTAGCTCCAACGGTAGACATCCAGTTCGTTTCATACGCCTCGGTTATGTACTGCAATTCTTCTCCGTGCATAGTCGGGGAAGAAAGATAGATTTTTTTCTCAAAAGCAGTCACAAACACATCTTCCAATCTTTAAGTTTTCTTAAAGGGTATTCTTATTCATTATAACATATATATATAACATATGTCAATGGAAAGAAAAATCTGCGCTATAAGTGACGCACTAAAACGCGAAAAAGCCACCCGTTAGGATGGCTTTTTCGCGTTGTGTAAGCGCTTACAGCATCAATCGATAGATGTTCACGCAGTCGTCTTCGTTCAGCGCGGCATAGCCCTGAACGATACCGTTATACCCTTTGTTGACCATCAGGGTGTGCACGAGATAGGGGATGTCCTCCTCTTTAGCACCGAGCTCGGTAAAGTTGCTTGGCATACCGATGGAGATAAGGAATTTGCGCAACGCCTCAATGCCTGCACGAGCGGTGATTTCGGGTTGTTTCTCGTTCATTTCACAGCCCCAAACGCGTACGGCAATCTGAGCAAAACGAGCAATATCCTTATGCATCACATAGGTGAACACAGCTGGCATCGTCACGGCAAGTCCTGCGCCGTGGGCACAGTCGTAGAGGGCAGACAATTCGTGTTCGAACCAGTGGCTGGTCCAATCCTGTCGCCGCCCGACACCGCAGACGTTGTTGTGCGCCAGCGTTCCCGTCCACATAATGTTTGCACGCGCATCGTAGTTGTCGAGGTTGGCGATAACGCGCGGTGCTTCGTGGATGAGCGTCAGCATTAAGCCCTCAATCAGTCGGTCGGTAACCTCTACCTCGGGGGTATCAGTGATATAGCGTTCATAAAGATGCGCCAGTATATCGGTGATACCGCAAGCGGTCTGATAGGCAGGGAGCGTTTGCGTCAGCGCGGGGTTTAGGATGCTGAATTTTGGGCGCAATATGTCGCTGCCCGTGCCACGCTTGAGCATCCCGCTTTCGTGGGTGATGACGGTGTTGGTACTGCCCTCGCTGCCTGCTGCGGCAATGGTGAGTATCGTGCCGACCGGCAGAGCTTTTTCAATCGGCTTGCCGTTGTAGAAGTCCCAGAAATTCCCGTCGTACGGCACACCCAACGCGATGGCTTTTGCCGAGTCAATGGTGCTGCCGCCGCCTACCGCGAGGATAAAGTCTACCCCTTCGCGGCGACAGAGTTCGATGCCCTCATACACTAAACCGCTGCGCGGATTGGGCATTACGCCGCCGAGCAGAACATAGGAAATACCCTCGCTGTCAAGCGAGGCTTTTACGCGGTCGAGCAGCCCCGAACGCACAACGCTGCCGCCGCCATAATGGATAAGCACCTTGCTGCCGCCGTA
>CAJGCA010000074.1 GCA_904501705.1 Clostridiaceae bacterium
TGTGGAGGAGACCTACGGCATCAGCCGCAAGCACTTCGTGCGCCCCTTCTACCCTGGCGGCGACTACCAGCGCGAGACCTACCCGAAGGGCTGCGTGGTTGTGGACAACCCTCCGTTCAGCATCATGGCGGAGATCCTGCGCTTCTACGACAGCAAGGGCATCAGGTTCTTCCTGTTCGCCCCGGGGCTCACGCTGTTCTCTTCTTCTTCTTCTTCCTGCACCGCGCTGCCTTGTTCGATTACTGTGATCTATGAGAACGGCGCGGGCATTAACACTTCGTTCCTCACGAACCTGGAACCCGCGGGCGTGCGATTACGCTCAGCTCCGAGACTGTACCAGCTTGTGCAGGATGGTGTGGACGAATTCACGAAGACTCTGAAGAAACGGCTGCCGAAGTACTCATACCCGCCGCACATCATCACGAGCGCATGGGTGGGTGCCCTGTCGCGTCTGGGCATCGAGTTCAGCGTACCGGTGGCGGAGTCTGAGAGCATCAGCGGGCTGGACTCACAGAAGGCTTCCGGCAAGGCCATCTTCGGAAAGGGCTACATCGTGAGCGACGCGGTTATGGCAGAACGCGAGAAGGCAGAACGCGAGAAGGCAGAACGCGAGAAGGCAGAACGCGAGAAGGCAGAACGCGAGAAGGCAGAACGCGAGAAGGCAGAACGCTGGGAACTCAGTGACCGCGAACGCGCAATCATCCAACGACTAAACAAAGCACACTGCAATGAGCAAGAATAACCGAGATGCGAAGGGCCGATTCGTCAAGGGGAATACCCTCGGCAACCGGTTCCAGGAGGGAAACAAGGAGGGGCAAGGTCGCCCTCCGCTCCCGTCGAACGCAATAAAGAAACTACCGAAGGAGGCCAGGGAGCAGGTGTACGCCGTTCTCTGGACCGCCATTTCCATGCATAACGTGAAGGAGGCACAGTCGTACATCGAGGACCAGGCGAAAGCCCTGCCGGAGTGCGGCATGGCGCTGCAGGTGTGCCTTCGCGCCCTTCTGGGCAAGAACGGCTTCCTCGCCCTCATGGACATCTGCGACCGCCTGTTCGGCAGGCCTCAGCAGGCACACCAGGTGGACGTCGACGCGAATGTCAGCGGCGTGACCATCAACGTCGCGAGCAAGGAGTCGGCGCAGATCCTTCAGGACATCATGGACCAACCCGCGAGTAAGTAAAATCGCGAGTAAAATCGAGTAAATAACAGGGCATGCAGACGACGCGAGTATTCGACGAGATAGCCAAGGCCTACAGGGACGGACTCAGAGGCGTGGACAGCCGCGGAGGTACGAGAAGCACAAAGACGTACAGCGCGCTGCAGTTCCTCGTGTTCCTCGCTGTGGGCCTCACTCGTAAACTCGTGATCTCGGTCGTCTCCGAGACCCTGCCTCACCTGAAGAAGGGCGCCATCCGTGACTTCGAGGAGATACTCCAGCACGAGGGCATCATCGCAGGATCACTGCGCGACGACGGGCGCTGGAACGCTACCGACCGCATCTTCTCGTTCGCGTCGGGCACGATCATCGAGTTCTTCTCTGCGGACAGCCCCGGCAAGGTGCACGGACCGAGCCGCGACATCCTCTTCATCAATGAGGGCCAGAACATCCGCTGGGAGACCGCGAACCAGCTCATGATCAGAACGCGCGAGTTCGTCATCGTGGACTACAACCCGACGCACGAGTTCTGGGCGCACACCGAGCTCGCCCCTGATCCCCGCTTCCGTCAGATCGTCAGCACCTATAAGGACAACCCGTTCCTGACTCCCGCGCAGATCGAGGACATCGAGAAGGGAAAGAAGAACGCGGCATGGTGGCGCGTGTACGGCCTCGGCCTCACCGGACAGCTTGAGGGCGTCATCTACGAGTTTACCCAGATAGACGAGATGCCTGACGCCTCCGGCCTCGTGCGCATCGGCGGCCTCGACTACGGATTCACGAACTCCAAGACGGCGGGCGTGGACATCCTTGCGGACGTGAGGCGCAAACGACTCTACCTTGACGAGATGTTCTACGGCTCAGGCATGCACAACTTCGACATCATTGCGGCGCTCAACGCGCACGGCTTTCCCAAGAGGGGCCCACGCCTGTACGCCGACTGCGCGGAGCCGAAGGCGAACAGCGAACTCAAGCTCGCGGGCTTCAACGTGTTCCCGAGCTACAAGGGCAAGGACATCATCTACCAGATCTCCTGGCTGCAGCAGTGGGAGATCTTCGTGACGAAGCGCAGCGTGAACCTCATCCACGAGTCGCGCAACTACATATGGGACACCGACGCGGACGGCAACCGACTCAACGTGCCCATCAAGGAATACGACCACGGCATGGATGCCTTCCGCTACGGCGCCTTCGGGCAGCTCGCGGACTTCCGCCCACCAAAGAAGACGACAGTACGAACAGGAAAACTGAAACGATAATGCAAAAGAGATTCAAGATGAAGACCGTGGCCGACGTGCTACACTGGGAGCCTTACCTCGAGGCTGACCAGATAGAAGCCCTGAAGGAAGTCGCGCCACCTGCAAGAATTGCGGGCAAACAGACACCGCAGGACCTTAACGACCTCACGCTGGGGCAACTTATCCAGCTGGAGTCCGTCGGGGCCGAGAAGGGCGTATTCTGCGCGATTGCAGTCGTGCTCCTCGGGAAGGACGCGGCCTGGGCCATGAAGGCTCCGGCTCTCCCCATGCTCGGGCTGCGCAACATGGTCGTGCAGGAGCAGGACCGCATCGCGTCACTTTTCGCGTCGCTCTCCCGCGACCCCGACCCCGCCGAGATCATGGCAGGCATCGAGAAGCTGAGCTTCGGCATGTTCGGCCTTGCTGACTGGTATGCCCGCCGCATGGGCATCAGCGACCACGAAGAAGCCTTCAACACCCCGTGGGTGAGGATATGGCAGTGCCGCAAGAACGACATAGAGGAGGCCGACTACCAGAAGCGCCTCCAGAACATCCGGACCAACATGGCCAAGGGCCAGAAACGATAGCACCACATGAACACAGACAAAGAAATCAAACGAATAGCGCAAGAGATTACGCCGTTCTACTGCTACGGCACGCCGTACTATCTCAACACTCAGACCGACAAGATGAGGGCGAGGCTGCAGATGCCCGCGTGCCTGCACATCCAGACGTCGGAGGGCTCCGAGCTCACCTCGGCATCCCCTTACTTCCAGACGGAGGTCAGGACCCGACGCGTGCAGGTGGGATTCGCCGACGCGGTGAAGTTCGACCAGGATCCTGAGCTCACCCTTGACAAGGTGGAGGCACTTCTCGGGATGGGACGCGAGCTCGTGCGCCGTATGAACGCCTCGGGCAAGTGGGGGACCATCGAGACCTTCACGTACCAGGTGCTCTACAATACCCAGGACGGCAATCTCGTCTGGGTGCTCCTGGACTTCAACGTCACCGAAGCGCCCGCCGTCGTATGCTGAGCGAGGAGATAAGACAGATCCTGCGCGAGGAGCTTGAGGATCTGAGGGCGCGCATCATCGCCAACATGGGGAAGGCGGACCTGGTGGTGACCGGCAAGACGCGCGACTCCATGCAGGTGGAGGTGCAGGGCAACGCGGGCGTGCTTACGGGCCGCCGCGCCTTCGCGACGCTTGAGACGGGCTCGCGCCCGTGGAGCAGGAAGCCCAAGCGCGTGCCGAAGTTCTTCGCCGACCTGATCGGGGAGTGGATAGAGGCGCGAGGTCTGGACCTGAACAAGTGGGCGGTGGCGCACAGCATCATCCACAAGGGCTCCAGCCTGTACCGCAAGGGCGGTCGCTCGGACATCTACTCGCCGGAGCTCCAGAAGACCATAGACCGCATCGGCGAGCGCATCCTTGACCAGTATGCGGTGCTCGTAACTGACAGACTAATCATCAACGGACCAACGAAAATAGAAGCATGAGAACTACATCATTCGCATCGCCGAGTTCCGGCCGCGTGAGATACCCCAACTCCGTCTCCTTCATGTACTCGAAGCAGCCCGTCATCGTGGAGTGCTCGGGTGCGCAGACGGCTGCGGTGACTCTCACCTGCACCTCCAACGCGAACAAGGCACACACCGAGACGCGCAGCCTGTTCGAGGGCTGGGCGGAATTCAACATCAGCCGCGTCATGCAGAACCTGTCGCGCGGGCTGGATGACCTCCTGCAGCGCCTGAACTACGAGAGCGGCGCCTCCCTCGCCGAGACCTTCCGTCTGCAGGTGAGGGTGGACGGCGTGATGGTGCTCGACACCTCGGATCTGCAGGCACTGTACGGCGCGCTGGACGCGTCGGAAGTCTACGGAGACAAGACCACCCGACGAGTCTTCGTGAACTATCCCCAGAGCATCAACATGTGGAAGGCGGCCCTCGGGGCCTACTCGGCCACCTTCGCAGGCGTCTCGGTCAGCCCTTCCTTCCCTTCCGGCGCTGGCCACTGCAGGGAGGAGAGCCTCCAGGATCTCCTGAGTCCCGACGCGCTCGAGCGTCTGCGCAACGGCCTCGACGTGGCCGGAAGCATCAGCTGGCTCTACCGCATACAGGAGGGCACCCAGACGCAGCAGGCCTCGCGCACCGTCATCCTGAAGGGCGACGCCACACCGAGAGGCAAGGGTGCGTACCTCCGCTGGATCAACCGACGCGGCGAGGTGAGCTACTGGCGCTTCGACAAGGCGCAGCTCGAGACCGGGGGCGCGGTGGGCGACACCTTCTCGCGTTACTACTCGGGCGACCCTGCCGAGCCTGTGGGTCAGGTGTACACCAACCCCGACAAGAGGAACTACAGGGAGACGCGCAGGCTTGCACTCACTGCCTCGCAGCTGAGCGAGGAGGAGTTCGACGACCTCTGCACGCTCCTCACCTCGCCGGTGGTGGAGATGCTGTACGAGGCTGAAGAGTACACCGGCCTCGGCTATATCCTTGACGGAGGCTCGGCGGCTTCGTCCGACTACGGTGCGGATGTTGACGGCGCTGACGCCGGCGCGAGCCTTGCAGGACTTGACGGCGGTGCAGCCGAGGCCGTGAGCCTCTACCACTCGGCGGAGGACCGCTGGATCCGAGTGAACGTGGAAGGCGGAACGCAGCAGCGACAGACCCGCAGGCCCGCGCCGAGGCTGCACGACTTCGACATCGTCATCGCATTGCTTGAACGTAACACACCGAAGCTATGACGCGCGAACTCATCATCGAGGGACAGCACGTGGACCTCGCCCCTGACACCGACATCACTCTGGAGTACGTCAGCAACGTGCTCGGCGAGCCCGGCAAGATAAACCTGTCGCGCTCCTATACGGCGAAGCTCCCGAAGACGCGCAGGAACGCGCGGATCCTTGACGACCCTGCCCGTCCGGGCCACGAGTCCGCCAAGGTCCGCAGGTTCCTCTCGGCGCGCTACTACCGCAACGGCATCGACCTCCTGGGCGAGGCGCAGGCGTATGTGCTCAGTACGTCGGGCGACTCCTACGACGTCGCGCTGGTGTGGAACACACTGCCGGCACTGCAGGCCCTCAGCCAGACCAAGAAGACACTGAACGACCTCGCGGACCTTCCGAGGCTCACGTGGATCGGCGCGAACGGCAGGACGCCCGAGTATGTCGGCATGCAGCAGGGCTCGGACGGCGCACTGTTCGCCTGGTACGAGTCGGGCCTCGGTCCGGTGACCTATCCGGACGTGAACGCCGCGACGCACCCGAGCATGAACATGGACAAGCTCCTGCGCCAGATCCTGGAGCAGGCGGGTGTGGCATACGAGGTGGAGTCGGAGCGTGCGCAGGCTGCGCTCTGGTCGACTTTCCTGCTCGCGGCACCCGGCAGCAAGCCGGACAGGACGATGGAGCTGGAGTCGGGCAGCGTGGCCGGCTCGGTGGTCTTCGTAGCCGCGACCGCCAACAACAAGCCCACGACGCTGCTGGAGCTCAAGAGCTGGACGCACGGCTGGGACGCGCCGAGTGGAGCTGCGGCAGCGACGGCGACCAACACCTTCAACGCCGGAGAGAACAAGAAGCACCGCCTGCTGGTCAATCTCAGGACCTCGGCGGATATGGAGGGCGCATACATCTACGTCGCCGGCGTCAAGCTGGAGGGCACCGTCATCCGTGAGCAGGACACGCTCGCCCGTTTCTACTTCAAGCAGGACGCTGCCGGCTACTACTGCAGCGTGGACGAGACGTTCGACCTGGGCGGCTGGCCTCAGTATGTCGTGGACATCGCCGGACTTGAAGGCTCGGTGCCTTCCGTGCCTACCGCCTACGAGGCTGGGCTCCCTCTGTTCGCAGTAAACCGCGTGCACGAGTCGGTGGAGATAGCGAAGGACAACCGCTTCCCGCTCAGCGGAAACCTTCCGGACATCGGTCAGTGGGAGTTCGTCAAGTCCTGCATGGTCATGTTCGGCATGGTACCGGTCATCAAGGGCGACACGCTGACTTTCTGCGACTACAGCATCATGCTCGACACCTCGCGCGCCCTGGACTGGACCGACAAGGTGGACATGACCGGCGACGGAGACCCCGACGAGCTGAGCCCTTCGGTGTCTGGATGGGCACGCGAGAACCTGATCACGTTTGAGGACAACCCCGACCTGCTGAAGGACCCGACCGCCACCCTGTCTGTCATTGACGGCACGCTCGCCGAGAGCCGCGAGTTCTACAAGCTCCCGTATGCCGCGTCGCTGTCCTCGTCCGCTGTGCACTACAAGGTGACGGACGGGAAGGTGGAGCGCATCGACATCGCGCCGAGGGTGTTCAGCCTGGTGCCTGGATCCGACGCGTCGGGCAACCTGCGCAACGACCTGACATTCGTGGACAACCTGTCGGGCAGCGGACTCGTGGAGACCTACTATCCCGAGCTCCAGCGCGTCATGAACACCCCGACCGTCATCACAGAGCGCATACGACTGCATGAGCTGGACCTCGCGGCGCTTGACTTCAGGCGTCCGGTGTACCTCGGGCAGTACGGACAGTATTACGCGATCATCAACCTGCAGACGTCGGACACTGACCTCTGCAAAGTGGAACTTTTGCAAATCTGAAACACATGGCAGACACAACAACGAAGGTCCTCGAGGTAGTCGTGGACAACAACAA
>CAJGCA010000075.1 GCA_904501705.1 Clostridiaceae bacterium
ATCACCTCAAACGGCACCTCCTCGGTCAGTACCGAGATATTAAACGCGCCCGTTTTCTCGATGATCTCACGGGTGAGATTGTTCTTCTGACAGGAGATCGCGATCTTCGTCGGATCATTCGCCACCTGAAACGCAGTGTTGATGATACAGCCGTTATCGCGCTCGTCCTTTGCCGTCAGAACAAACAGCCCGTAGGACAGCTTAAAGAGTGCCGTCGGGTCGATGGTCGGTTTTTCGTCTTCCGGATCAGCGAAAGTAGCGGTTGAGCAAACCTTCAAAAGCCTTTCCGTGGCGGGCCTCGTCGCGGGCCATCTCGTGGACGGTGTCGTGGATCGCATCGAGGTTCAGCTCTTTCGCACGCTTGGCGAGAGCCATCTTGCCCTCGGTCGCGCCGTTCTCGGCATCTACGCGCATCTCCAGGTTCTTCTTGGTGCTGTCGGTGACGACCTCACCCAGCAGCTCCGCGAACTTCGCGGCATGCTCCGCCTCTTCGTAAGCCGCCTTCTCCCAGTACAGACCGATCTCGGGATAGCCCTCACGATGCG
Source organism: Clostridiaceae bacterium (assembly GCA_904501705.1). Lineage (GTDB taxonomy): Bacteria > Bacillota > Clostridia > Oscillospirales > Acutalibacteraceae > UBA5905. The sequence goes on from CAJGCA010000075.1 coordinate 546, forward strand.
CGACACGCGCCATCGCCAGATACATACCAACCTCGGTGCACTCGCCCATGAAGTTGGCGCGCAGGCCCTCGACAATCTCCTCGTCAACGCCCTTGGCAATACCAACTACGTGCTCAGCCGCCCAGGTGCGCTCGCCGCCCTGCTCATTGAACTTATCCGCGCCGACACCGCAAACGGGGCACACCTTCGGAGCCTCATCACCATTGTGAACATAACCGCAAACACTGCAAACAAACTTTTTCATAAATCTTTACCTCCAAAATAATTTTTATAATTGACTCATTTATATCAGACAGAAGCGACCGCTTCTGAATCTGCCGTACAACACGCAGCACACAAGCCGCTAAAAGAGAGCTCCTGCCCCTGCACAAGGCAGCCGTCGAGTTCTCCACTCCTCTTTTGCAGAAGATTATCAACTGCATTGGGCGCGAGCGGAATATCCTTGATGCATCCGCAACCGCTGCACAAAAAATGCGCGTGGGGTGTCAATCCTGCATCGTAGCGTCGCTCCTCAGAGCATAAGGGCAGCTCCCGCACCAGACCCGCCTGCACCAACGCGTGCAGGGAATTATACACCGTCGTGCGGGAAAAGGTGGGCTGATCGACCGAGACAGCCTCATAGACGGTGTCGACCGACGGGTGTATCGGATGACCGACCAAATATTCGTACACAGCCAAACGCTGCTGTGTCGGGCGTACCCCATGACTGCACAAAAGCTGTGCCATACGCTGTCTGTCCATATCGCCCTCCTTTCTTGTAATCATTTTTAATTTGTAATGATTACAAATATATAATACACGACTGTAAATGATTTGTCAAGCGATTTTTTCAAATTATCAAAAAAATTTGCCCTCGATGGCAGATGATCATCGGGGGCAAATTTGCGTTAATTATTCATCATAATAAGCCGCTTCAGGCGCGGTATCAATGTCGGCGACGCGTGGCAGAGTACGCCACGCGTCGCCGACAAGAGACACATAATAGATCGTACCGTCCACGGAACACTCGTCGTTCGGTGCGTTCGCGATCGCAAGGTGCTTCTCCTCCACGAGCGCGTCAAAGCGGCTGTGCTTCTCGTTGTCAAGAATTACCGGGTTAGGTCACAGGTTTTTCGATGACAACGCTCATTTGCGATCACCTTTGCTGATCTTGTGATAAAAAACAACCTTCGCAGGGTTTTTGTCCAGCACCGCGGCATTCTTCTCCATCTCCGCTTGGTCGTGCGACCACAGCGTATGCTCGTCGAGTGCCCAGCCGTGCTTGTCGGTATCAAGTTCCTGCAGCAATGCCGATTTCACGTCGTCGTGCTGATAATAGCTATTCCCCTCATAAATCGGGCCGAGCTCGCCGTCGTAATAGGCCGACACCGCTAGCCAGCGCCACGAAGTATCCAACACATTATTACGCAAAAAGACATTCTCGCAATGCATCGTGTTGCGCATCCCGCGGAAACAGGAGCACATACTGTCGTCCGAGCCGATGCGATCGACCGTGCCGAAGCCGTAGCCCGCAAAGCGTAGGATGTTATTTTCGTACGTAATATCAAAGAACTTGCCGTAGTTGCGGTTGGTGAACACCTCAAAATTGTAATTACAATACTCGACAAGGTTGTCAGCAAAGCGGATATTCGCCTGCACCACACCATAGGGGTGAGTCGCCTGATGGGTGATGCCCGCATCAAAACACTGATAAACCCAGTTATGCTCAACGGTGATGTGGCGGCAGAGGTCCATCGACTCAAACCCGTTGCCGAGACGCACGGGCGTCACTGTGTTGCCGCGCACCAGTTTCATCATACAGCCGCCGATGTAGCCGATCTCACAGTTGGTGACCTTGACGTTCTCCGCACCCCAGGTCATACCGATGCCGTGCACGCCGGTGTATTTAAGGCAGAGGTTGTCTAAGGTGAAATCGTGGGTCTTGGGTTTCTCCGCGATGAACAGCGTATAATGCGGGCTGACCTCAATGGATTCGTACACCTCGCCGGGGTTACCATCGCTGTTGTACAAATATAAATCACCGCAGGTATCGAAATAGAACTCTCGCTCAGCGTGCAAATTATTCTCCAATTTCTTATGCGCACAATACACGCCGTGGTTGAAAATCAGATTGCCAACGTCCTCGTGTTCCTGCAGAACGTGCACCTTCCACACGTTCGGGGTATCGGTCGCCTGCCACAAGCTCGCATCCGCATAGTCGCGGCGACTGCCGTAGATGGCGGGCTTTGGCCCCTCGCCGTAGGCGGCGTAGGTTACGCCCGAGCGGATAAACGCGCGGCCGCGGTAGACACCGCCGCGCTCAAAGAACACGCCATCACCGTATTGGAAACGGTCGGGATCGTGCTCAAGGTAATGCATCGTGCGCCACGCCGTCTCGGGCGAGGTGCCGTCGTTCGCATCGTCACCATAGGGCGAGATATAATACGCCGTACCGGTGATGTTGTATTCCCCGTTCGGCGTGTTAAGGATCTCCTGCCGCCGCGCTTCTGCCTGCGCATCGAACGGGCTGTGTTGTTCGTTGTACAAAATCGCGGTGTTATAGGTGACCGGACGCTCAATAGTAGTCATAATCGTTCCCCCTATTTGGTGCTGGTAACTGCTTTGTTTTATTGTACAGCAAAAGCGCGAAAAAAGCAAGCCCGAACGGCTGACGCCATTCGGGCTTGCGATAGATTTTTGCTGTTGCAGACCGTCTCCGCAGGAGAATTACTTGTAGAAGATCGCCGCTGCTTTATCAGGATCGATCGTCGAGATGTTAGTGTTCATATCAGACTGACTACCTGCAGCGAGTTGTTCCTCTTCATCAGCGATGGAATCGTTGCCCAACAAGTACGCGAGTTTAGAATAGCGATCGTAACCCTGTACCCAGGTGTTGTGAGAGACCGTCGCGCCGATAACGTCCGCTGTAAAATCAACCGAGTCAACCCCAAGGAGAAGCGCCATATCACCGAGCGTCCACTTGTCATTCAGAGTATTCTTAACTGTGGAGTTCGGATAACCCATAACGAGCATCGACACATACGAGGTATCGAAGATGTTGTCGTTGACCGTGACGTTGTGGCAAGGCTTCGCACCGGACATAAAGTTCACGTGCGAGATCGCCGACAGCGAGCCACCAATGCGGTTGTCGCGCTCGAACTCATAGCCCGCGAAGCGCATGAAGTTGCCATTATAGCGGCAATCCTCTATCAGGCCGGTTGTCGCATTCGCCCAGATCTCGATGCTGTACGCGCAGTACTCAATGAGGTTCTCGGTCACGCTAATGTTCTGTGCGATCTCGCCCACGCCCTGGTTAGAGTAGCCGGCATCGTAGCACTGATAAATCCAGTTGTTCTGCACAGTAACGCCGTCACAGTTGCCGTAGAACTCGATACCATTGCCCAGACGCACATCGACATCGTCCGAGTAATCACTCGTGGTGCCGTTATTAAAGCGCATAATGCTGCCGCCAATCCAACCGATCTCGCAGTTTTTGACAGAAACGGCAGTGACCGGACGATATTCAATCTTAGACGTGAACGAGATACCGTGAGCGCCAGTGTACTTGAGGCATAGATTATCAATATGGACATCCCGTAAGGTAGTCGTTTCCGTCGACTCTCCGACGATGATGGGCATCTTGGAGACGATCTCGATCTTGCCGAAGTCCGCAGGTGTCATCTTACCCGGCAGGTAGACGAACAGGTCGCCGAGCTCCAGATTTTCGACCTTACCCTTGTTATCGCCATCTGCCACAAAATCACGCACAGCATACTCATGATAGAACTCGTAATCCTGATAGATATCCGACTTCATCGACTTCGAACCATACGCGAGCATCTCGCCGGTTTCCTTATCGAAGAAGAACATATTACCGACGTTGTTGCCAACATCCGTATCGGAGTTGTCGAGGTCGGTCAGGTAGTCGCCCATACCGACAAGCTGCCAACGGTTACCGAACGCAGGAGCAAGTTGCTGCCAATAGAGACCGTTCGCTCCCGTAGCCGTAACCTCCTGGCCATACGTATACGCAGGCAATTCTGCGTAGTTCATCTGACTACCGTTAATCAGCGGCTTGGCTTTTTCAAGGTCACCATACGCGCCATAGGTGGTGTAGCTCTTCGCCTTGAGCTGACCGCGATACTCGCCGCCGCGCTTGAAGAGGACGGCCTTCTGACTGTTTTTATCGCCGGCAGTCGTCAACTCATTGACTTGGGCTAAGGTAGTATAAGGATGTTCGAAAGAACCGTCGCTGTTGCCGCCGGTATAGGTGCTATCAACGTAGACGATATTCTCGGCGGTAATACCGGTAATATCGGTATTGCCATCGCCAAAGTTCTCCGTCTTAAACTGCGCAGCCTTTTCTTCCATCTCATCGGTGCTCTGAAGCTTCTCATTCGGTCTGAGATTGTTCGGCTGCGTGGCGACGTTCATGTCGTTCAGGCTGCGGGAGATGACCTCACCATAGAAGGTGATGGCATTACCAGCTTCATCCTCCGCTTGCACGTACGCACGCGCGGAGATAGTCTCTTCCCAAGCGGAGCGCGGAACATTGGTCAAAACGCCGGTATAGACGACGCCGTCTATATTCTCGCCGAGGAATTTGTCGTGATGCTCTTCCTTCTGCAGCTTCTTGGCGTGAATCTTGAACACGTTCGAGGGAAGCGTGCCATCCTGCGCAAAGGCCAATGCATCCTCAGGCGCCTTGCCGAGGTCAGCGATCTTAACATCACGGCCGTAAAGGATACCCGCGCCGGTAACCGTATAGGAAATACCGCCAATAGTGATGGTCGCCGTGTTGTCATACAGCGCCAATCCATCATCCTGACGGGTGATGCTCGCGCCCTTGATCGCTGCGATGAAACGCAGCGCCTTGTCCGTACGGATCTGAGCGCCGTACATATCCAACTCAACCTCTGTATCAAGGTTCGCGATCGGAATGGAAGTGCGCGTAACCTTCGCCTCGGAACTCAACGGGCTCGCAGGCATACCGGCAACCAAGTTACCCAGATTCACTTCCGTACCACTCGTGCATGAGAAATTCAGATTCCAAACATACAGCTTAGAAGGCACCGAGCCGTCACCGTAGTTGAGCTCAAAGCGCAAGAAGGGTATCATATTTGTTTGTTTGCTGAACATCTCGCGGGTAATGACCGCCTTGAAGGTGTGACGACCCGCCTCAAGCAGATAATCGTTGTTCTCGCCTTCCGCAATGTTACGCAACGCTTTACCGCCGTCCGCATTGGCAAAGCCATCATCCCCGTTATCAAAGAACGCCGTAATCAGCGCTTTCGCCTCCGGGAGGAAATACTCAAAGGAAATGGTGTATTCGTTGGTTTTCGTCGTCTCGTTCTTCTTGTATATGGAATATTTCGGCGCAACCAGGACGCTTGGATTACCATACTCAGTCAATTGCGAGAAATCAAAATCATACACGTATTCCTTGTCTACCATCGTCCACTTATCAAACGCGTCTGTAAGAGTTACATAATCTTTGGCAACGCCCGCATCATCGCTGTAGGAAGTACCGATGGTGGAACCGTCCGTGTTCGTCATCTTGACATTCCACACGTAGATATCCTTCGGGAGGAGAGAATCGCCGCCGAACATACCGTCCGAAACGCCGCCGATCTTATCCGCCTTCGTGTTACAGGATGTCGCGAAAGCGATAAGTATATTACCAAAAAAAGTATAAGTAGAATAATCGGCAACATTAATGTTCGTGGTAAAGGTATGATGTCCCTGTTGCAAATAGGCAGAGTGGGTTGCTTCATCAACTAACAACATATCTTTATTGTTGCCGATGCAAACGTAGATCGGGGACTGCTCCGGCATATAGTAGTCGAAGGTGTACTGAACGGTGCCGGTCCGCGCGGTTATTTTTAGGTTATGGGGACGGTACAGAATTTCTCTGCCATAATCCGCAGATGACATCAAGCTCGAATAATCAATAGCGGGATTATCGAAATCAAAATGATAAACCTTACCTGTCGGGTCTTCCACCTTCACTTCAAAGGTGGCCATCAAATAGGTCTTATAGGTTACTAAGAGCGTCTGCGTGCCGGCGGTGTTGGTATCAAAGCCGGTGACAGAGAAGTTGTCCGTGACGGTCTCAACGGTATTGTCGTTCTTGTCATACCAGGTAACCGACAAACCTTCGGTATTCAACTCCTCGCCGACCCAGTACTCAGTCTTATCCGGCATCGTCGTTACCGCAAGGGTATCGTCCATATAGGGATACCAGCCGTAGGTGGAAAGGGGGTCAGACGGGTCAGACGTCTTAAAACCATAGGTA
>CAJGCA010000076.1 GCA_904501705.1 Clostridiaceae bacterium
AGGCCCCCTTGTGTAAAGGGGGCTGGATTTTTGCAAAGCAAAAAGACTGGGGGATTGTTAAGTGCAGATGACCAACAATCCCTCCGTCAAAAATCAAAGATTTTTGCCACCTCCCTTTACACAAGGGAGGCTTTTTAGTTTTGTCTTATACCGTAGCAAGCAGGACATTTGGGCACCAAATGTCGCTTGTTAGGAGAACCTAAAACCCTTTTCTAAACAAATATCAACTATTCGATAAATTGGAATTTATTTAACATTTAGGTTTTTTGTTTGTAAGAAACTAATTAGTTCATCGCTATTTTTAAGCGCTATAAACTTCTTATTTTTTAATAATATAATAATGTATTCATCAATTATCTCAAGATGAACAATGCTAGTATAGTCCAGATATGTAGGGCTATTTTGACCATTTATTGAAACGAAATTTTCCTCATTAAATATATATTTTTTAACCAAATCCATATTAGGGTTTTTGTTAAATATTCTATCAACCTTTCTCTCTATACCTTTATCACTCATTGTTACTAAACTGAATAAAAAAACGAAAGATAAAATATAAAAGAATATTGAAGCATAAATCGTATGAAATATTTCTGGTTTAATTATTCCCAAAATCAAATTAACCGTAGCTAAAGAAAAATATATAATCAACAATAATGAAGTTCTTTTAGTGTTATATCTGCCAAAAACTTTATAATATACTCTATAACACTTGCAAAAAATCTCTTTATTATACTTCGTTATAACTTCGAACACAAAGAAACACCTCACTTAATTTAACAAATTCTTATTTATCGGTTAGTTATATTATAGCACAACTTGACTAACAAAGAAAGAAAAATATTAAAAACACCCACAGTTTAAAAAAAACTACGGGTGTTTTTGTGCCGTGTTGTACTGTCCTTAATTGTACGGCTCATACGTCCGACCGCTTTTCTTATTTCCCCTTGACGTCTTTCCAATATGCGGCGAACGCCTGCTCGGTCTTGTTGTCGCCGGGGGTATAATACACGGCATCCTTGAGAGCGTCGGGCAGGTATTGCTGTTCTACCCAATGACCGGGGAAGCTGTGGGGATACTTATAGAACTGTCCCTTATTCTCCACCTCGTCACCATCGTAGTGCTTATTCTGCAGCTGTCGCGGAACTGGACCTGCCTTACCTGCCTGCACGTCCGCCATCGCGGCTATAATCGCGTCGTGGGCGGCGTTGGATTTCGGCGCTTGGCAAACCATAATCACCGCGTCCGCGAGCGGCAGACGCGCCTCGGGCAACCCTACCTGCAGGGCGATGTCCACCGCCGCCTTGACGATGGGGATAATCTGCGGATAGGCAAGCCCGACGTCCTCGCACGCACACACCATCAGACGACGGCAGGCCGAGGGCAGATCTCCCGCCTCGAGCAGGCGCGCGAGATAGTGCAACGCGGCATTTGCGTCCGAGCCGCGCATCGACTTCTGGTAGGCGGAGATGATGTCGTAGTGCTCATCCCCCTCGCGGTCGTACCGCATGGCGCTGCGCTGTGCAAGCTGGCGCGCAACGTCCGCGGTGACGGTAATGCCCGCCTCGCTGCGCTCGCCCGCAAGCACGCACAGCTCCACGGCGTTGAGCGCCTTGCGCACGTCGCCGCCGCAGGCGCGGGCGATATGCCCGTACACCGCCTCCTCGACCTCGAGCACGTCCTCCCGCTCCTGCCGCAGGACGTCAAAGCCGCGGCGCACCGCCTTCTCGATCTCCTCGGGCTCGACGGACTTGAACTCAAACACCGTCGAGCGACTGAGTATGGCGTTATATACGTAGAAATACGGATTTTCCGTGGTGGAGGCGATGAGCGTGATGCGCCCGTTCTCGATATATTCGAGCAGGGTCTGCTGCTGCCGCTTATTGAAATACTGGATCTCATCGAGGTACAGCAATATGCCGTTCATCCCCGCGAAGGTGTCGAGCTCCTCTACCACCGCCTTGATGTCCGCGGTGGACGCGGTGGTGCCGTTTAATTTATGTAAACGCATATTCGCGCGCTCGGCGATGATGCGGGCGACGGTGGTCTTACCCACCCCCGACGGGCCGTAAAAAATGAGATTCGGGATGTGCCCCGACTCCATAATACGACGCAGAGCTTTGCCCTCGCCGAGGATATGTAACTGTCCGACCACCTCGTCCAGATCGGACGGGCGGATGCGGTCTGCCAGCGGTGCTGCCATCAAATCACCTCTTGTTTCTATACCCCTATCATACACGCCTTTTGCCCGTGTGTCAAGGGATTGACACGCCCCTTTTCAGCGTGATAAAATAAAGGCATAAGGAGTGATCCCTATGACCAAAAAACAACGCGCCGTGCTTGCGGTTGAGGCGCTGAAAACCTTATATCCCGATGCAGTGTGCTCGCTGAATGCGGACAACCCCCTGCAGCTGCTCATCGCCACGCGTCTGTCGGCGCAGTGCACCGACGCGCGGGTGAATATGGTGACCCCCGCACTGTTCGCGCGGTTTCCGACGCTGGAGGATTTTGCCGCCGCGACACCCGACGAGGTCGGGGAATATATCCGCTCCTGCGGTCTGTACAAAACCAAGGCAAAGGACATCGTCGCGGCGTGCGTGATGCTGCGGGATGTATACGGCGGCGTGATGCCCGACACCGTCGAGGAGCTGACAAAGCTCCCCGGCATCGGGAGAAAAACCGCGAACTTGATGTGCGGCGACGTGTTCGGCAAGCCCGCCGTCGTCGCGGACACCCACTGTATCCGCATTACAGGGCGGCTGGGATTGACCGACGGCAGCAAGGACCCCTACAAGGTGGAGATGCAGCTACGCAAAGTCCTGCCGCCTAAGGAGAGCAACAATTTCTGCCACCGCATCGTGCATTTTGGACGAGATATCTGCACCGCCCGCTCGCCGAAATGCGGCGAGTGCCCGCTGGCGGAATTCTGCAAATCAGCGATCGTGTAAGCGCACCAATCCACGACGGCACAACGCGTAGAGCGGCAACGCCGCCGCGCTGAGCACCAGCCAGAACACCGAATACAGCAGGCAAACCTGCCCTTTGATGTTGTATTTCATCTTGCTGTAATCCCACACGTTGAGTTTTAAGCCTAAATTGAGCACGCACCCGCTGACCAGCTCCACGGCGGTGATACCGAGTGCGCACAGCATGCACCGAACCGCGAGCGGCGCTCTCACGCGCCGACCCACCTGCCCGATAAGCTGAAAGCACGCGCCGCCGACGAAAAACATACTCCAATGCGTGCGCCCGCGCCACAGCAGCTCGATGAGGTTGTACCCCAGCCCGCCTATGACCGTCAGTTCAGCGTTCAGCCGCCGCATTTGCCGTTTATCCATCATCCCCACCTCTTTTCCCTTTAGTTTGCACAGGAAAAGGGAGATTATGCTAACATAGAATAAAAATCCCCCCGCATAGCGGGGGGATTTTTATTGCGAAAGAGCGACCAAACGTAGTAGAATTGAGGTAAAAGTAAGTAAAAGTAGTATTTCGACGCTGTTCGATAAATTCCAATTTATCGAATTGATTATAGCACAAATCCGGGTATAGTTCAATGAAATCGCGGGGGTGCGATGAAATCCTCGTTTCCCTCGGATGAAATCTGCTTCGCAGATGAAATTAAATCCGTCCTTCTCCCGACGAAGTCGGATTTCATCACGAAGTGATTTCATCCCACGAATGTGGGATTTATCCCGTCCGCAAGGACGGATTTAGTTGAAAAGAACCCACACTTGTCGTAGACAAATGTGGGTTCTTTTCTGGAGCAGGTAAAGGGAGTCGAACCCTCCTATCAAGCTTGGGAAGCTTGCGTTCTACCGATGAACTATACCTGCAAATGCACGCCTATTGTATCACACCCCAATAAAAAAATCAAGGGGGAAAATGGCGGCTTTTTCGGTTTTATTTCTCACTATAGACCTTGTACTGTTCCTCCAGCCACGCCTTCACCGCGTCGAGACCGTCGGTGTCCAACGGAAAGGTCGCCTCGGCCTGCTTTTCGGCCAGCTCACTCGACAGCATCCCGTACCACGTGAATACCGCAAAATGGCTGTCGATATCCTCCTCTGCCTTCGCTTTCACGGGGGTGATGCGGTAGTTAAGCCCCTTGTGACTGCCGCAAAAGGCGTTATCGCTGATGAAAAAATGAATGCCGGGGATCGGAAAATCAGGTAATGCCATCGTCTGCATCTCCTATTCTAACGAAATTTAATCTCGTGCACCGTCTCCTCGCTCATGGCGAGGGTGGACGGGTCAATATACACAATTCGCTTAAGCTTACGACGCGCATAACGCACCGTTGCGGCCGTTCCGGAGCGATACTCTGCATCGATCGGAGTATACACCGCGATCACCGTGTCGGCATGATCCACCATCCAGTGATTTCGGCCGCGATAGCAAGCCGCGGTTTTCCCTTTTGCCTCCTCAGCGGAAAACAGCGTCTCCACCCGCGTGCAGGCGGCGAGGATGCGGCGATATTCCTGCTGATCTTCGGCGGACCAGCGGCTCTCCTGCCCCAAAAACGGCACAGCGGCGATCAGCTTGACATCGGGATGCTTCGCCTGCAAGCAGAGCACCTCGGCCGCCGCCCACAAATCGACCCCGACGCACATCCCGCTGATGAACGTACGGCATCCCTCGTTATACAGACGGCGAATCTGCCGTCCCAGTACCTCGCGCACGTGCTCAGGGCGAAGCCCATCCTCTTTGAAGGGGAAACGATGCGGACGATACCCCGTAAAACAGCACGCACGGCTGTGTTCGGTTGCTTTTTGTACCGACATACGCTCCCCTCCTTATCTGTGCTCTCTATTGTATCACATTCTCCATCCGATGCAAAGAGGAAATTTGTCAAAACGTAAAAAAGACGGGGTACCCCGTCTTTTTTACGTTATTCTCCGATCCGTTCGCGGATGTAGTCGTCGACCTGCTTGGCAGGGATGCCGAGCGCCAGCACGAATTCCTCCTCGATCAAGCGGATGCACTCCTGTAAGAATGCCTCGTCCGCGGCGCTCAGCTTCTTGCCCGCGGCGAGCTTCTCCTGCTTCTTTTCATACAAGCAGCGCACCAGCCGTAGAATCTGTCGGCGGTCGCCGCCGCTGATAATCGCACGGAACTGTGTCGCCCGCTCACCGCGATCTTCCGTCCACGGAACGTCCACCTGCGCCACGCAGGAGAGGATCTCGTCGATCTCCTCCTTCGTCAGCAGCGGGCGCAGACGCGCCATCAGCGTCTCATTCCCGCAAGGGACGTACACCGACGAACGAGGATCGCGCGCAGGCGCGAGGATGTAATACTCCTCCTTTTCGCCGCCAAACGCCAACCGCTGTCGATCAACCACGCGGCAAACGCCCATCTTGCCGTACACCACGTGCTGATCCTTTTTGAAATTCTCGCTCATCGCACCACCCTCTTTGTAAAAGAAAAGGTGGCTCAACCGCGTCGCGCCGTTGAGCCACCCGATTTATTTCATTGTACCATTTTTACCACGGGATTGCAAAGGGCATTTTTCACAAAAAACGCGGTGAAATCCCGTTGCTGCAATCGCCTTACAGGTGCAGCACACGCTCCTTGATCTCCTGCGTGCGACCCTGGTTCCAGTACTGCGTACCGATATAGCCGCAGGTACGGCGGGCGACGTTCATCTTGCTCTGGTCGGTGTTACCGCAGTGCGGGCACTTCCAAATAAGCTTGCCGTCCTCTTCCTCGATGGCGATCTCGCCGTCGTAGCCGCACACCTGGCAATAGTCGCTCTTGGTGTTGAGCTCGGCGTACATAATGTTGTCGTAGATGAACTTCATCACCGACAGCACCGCGTCGAGGTTCTGCTGCATATTCGGCACCTCGACGTAGCTGATCGCACCGCCGGGAGACAGCGCCTGGAACTTCGCCTCCAGCGCGAGCTTGTCGAACGCATCGATCGGCTCGGTGACGTGGATGTGATAGCTGTTGGTGATATAGCTCTTATCCGTCACGCCCTTGACAATGCCGAAGCGCTTCTGCAGGCACTTGGCGAACTTATAGGTCGTGCTCTCGAGCGGCGTGCCGTACAGCGAATAGTCGATGACCTCGGCGGCCTTCCACTTCGCGGTGTACTCGTTGAGCTTGCGCATAATCTCCAGACCAAGCTCCTCGCCCTCGGGCTCGGTGAGCTTCTTGCCGATGAGGCTGTACACGCACTCCCACAGACCGGCGTAGCCGAGCGACAAAGTCGAGTAGCCGCCGTGCAGGAACTTGTCGATGGTCTCGCCCTTCTCAAGGCGGGCAAGCGCGCCGTACTGCCACAGGATCGGCGCGGCATCCGACACGGTGCCGGTCAGGCGCTCGTGGCGGCACTGCAGAGCGCGGTGGCACAGCTCCATACGCTCGTCGAAGATCTCCCAGAACTTGTCCATATCGCCCTTGGCACTCAGACCAATGTCCACGAGGTTGACGGTGACAACACCCTGGTTGAAACGGCCGTAATACTTCGGCTTGCCCTCCTCGTCGACGTAGGGGGTCAGGAAGCTGCGGCAACCCATACAGGTGTAGCAGTGGCCCTCACCGTTCTTGTCGACCTTGTTCTGCAGCATAATCTTCTCGCTGATGTAATCGGGCACC
>CAJGCA010000077.1 GCA_904501705.1 Clostridiaceae bacterium
CACCCGCAGATCGGGGGCAAAGCGGGCGATCTCCCGCTCCCAACCGAGCACCACCGAGGTCGGGCACACCACCAGCGAGGGCTCCCCGCCCTCGCCGCGCTGCTTCGCCGCGAGCATCAGCGTGATGACCTGCAGGGTCTTGCCGAGACCCATATCGTCGGCGAGGATGCCGCCGAAGCCCAGTTCTTCCATCGTGCACAGCCAGCGGTAGCCCGTCACCTGATAACCGCGCAGGGTGTCCCGCAGGCTGTCGGGCACGGGATGATCCGTGTCCCCTGCCTCGCGCAACCGCCGCGACAGCGCACGCACCGCCTCGTCACGGGAGAACTGCACCCCCGTGCGACGGCGAAGCAGTTGTTCGAGGTACAGCGCGCGGTATTTCGGTAGAGCAATGCGCCCCGTGCGCAATTCCTGCTTTGACAGCCCGAGAGTGTCCGCCACCACCGCCAGATCGGCGAGTGCGCCGTCGTCGAGGCGGATAAACCGCCCGCTTTTCAGGCGATGATAGGGCTTTTTCTCCCGATAGCCGCTGATGATGCCGTCAAGGTCGATGGGATCAAGCTCGCCGACATCGAGCGTCATATCCAGCAGATCCCCCGACAGACTGAGCCCCACCGACAGCCGCACGGGCGGCGCAACGGCGAGCGCGTCGAATGCGTCGGTGGCGTACACCGTACCGACGCGGCGCAGGGCATCCACCCCGCGGGTGATGAAATCAAATACGCGGTCGTCGTCGCCGCGCAGCACGAGCAGACCCGTATCGGGCTGCATAGCGGTGAAATGCGGCTGAATGACCGCTTTTGCCCGCATTTCCGCGAGCGTGTCCCGCCACGGCGGTGTTTCCGTATCTTTATACGCCGCGACGGTGTCATCACCGTAGAGAAATTTCACCTCAGCGGTGACGCAGGTCTCGTCGGGCGCGTCGAGATAGATCTCCACCGCCAGTTCGCGCGGCTGATACGCCGTCAGCGCCTCGGTGTCACCGACGAGCGCGAGGTGCGGCTTCACCGTCGCGAGCACCCCCGCGCAGAATGCGCCGAGGTCGGCGGGCGCAACATACAGTCCCCCCGTCGCGCGGCGGCAGGTGTCCAGCCAGTGCGCCATACGGCGGCTGTAGTCGTCCGAGGTGCGGTAGAGGGTGTCCCCCTGCCGCACATACAAGGTGCGCAGCCCGCACGCGAACGCGACGCTCGCGCAGGTGACCCGCACGCCGTCGCCCTGCCGCTCCACTGTGGCAGTCAGGGTCGGGTCGCCGTCGGTGAGCAGCACGCGGGTATCCTCTCCCGCCTCACGTAGGGTGGCAGCGCCGCCCGCGGCGGCAAAGAAGCGATCCATCCCCGCGGGGGTGAGCACGAGCGTTTCCGCGCCGCCGAAAGTCGGCTGTGCCTGCCGATCGCTCAACTCCCCGAGCAGGAAATCCAAAAGCGGCAGGCTCGCCGCGTCGAAGCTGTCGCGGTGGTGCAACAGAGTGAGCTGTGCACCGTATTCCGCAGTCTCGCCCTGCGCCATACGGCGAGCAAACTGCGGCAGATTTTTGATGCGGTAGGGGCGTGAAGTGCCCACCGTGAAGGCGAGGGTCGGGCACGCACCCTGCAGGGATACAATCGGGGTGAGCACCGCCTTTTGCGCCGCGGATTCGGCGGCGATCTGATCGGTCCGACGCGACATATAGCCGTCGATGAGCCGCCGCGCGGCGGGGTCGGTTGCCGCCTGCGGTGAGCGCGGAGTGATCTGTGCCGCGGTCGGCAAACCCTCGATCATGTCCTTATAATACTTGTACACCAAGGCGGCAACGATGTGCTTGCACGCGCCGTCCTCATTTCGGAACGCCCCGCAATCGCAGGACACGTATTCCGCCTCGTCGGTGTGGTCAAAGCCGATCTCCACGCGGTGAAGCTCGGTCTTTTCCATCACGTCGGCAGTGACATATTCGGGATAAAAGGCGTTGGCGGCGGCGGTGTAGTTCTGCACCCAGCCCGCGTTATACCCGCCGACGCCGCGCAGGTACGTCTGCCGCGTCGAGGCGAGTTGGCCGATCTTTTTGAGCGAATACAGCGGCATTCCGCCACCCCCTTTTTGCGAATTTCGCCAATTCGGTATCCTATAAGTATACACCGAAACGTGTTTTTCCGCAAGGGGGAAATTGGCGAAAAGAGGAAGATACCACAAAAAGCATAAAGCCTCCCCTTGTCAGGGGAGGTGGGTTTTGCGTCAGCAAAACACGGTGGGGTAGTCACACTACATTCTCTCCCTCCGTCTTTTTATGCGGGACATTGCCCGCATAAAAATCCACCTCCCTCATCAGAGGGAGGCTTGGCGGGTCTGTACAGACTTCGGCGGGGCGTCGGGGACGCCGCCCCCTACAACATAATTTGCGGTTTTCGAAAACTATATGCCTCCCTTGTGCAAAGGGAGGTGGCCGAGCGCCAGCGAGGTCGGAGGGATTGTCATATTCTAAAACACCAATCCCCCAGTCGCCTAACGGCGACAGCCCCCTCGCCGGGGGCGGCCCCCTTTTGTCGGCTACGCCGACATTTCCCCCGCATTGCGGGGGAATCTACCCTTTACACAAGGGGGCCTTTTTCGGGGCGTCGGGGCGGGCGCCCTCGACCGCCCGTGAGGTGTTGCTCCATCCTTAACGGGACGGGTAACCCGTCCCCTACAGCGAAGGTTTGCACAAACTTCAAATAGAATCGTAGGGGCGGATGCCCACATCCGCCCGTTGAGGTTATCGCCAACCCCGGCGGGACGATGCCCCTACTATGTTGCCATTAATCTAACGCAAAACCGAAAAGCCTGCCTCTTGTCGTGGCAGGCTTTCGGTTATTCGATATGACTTAGGGCGAGCAAATGCCCGCGCGGCGGGTCGTCCTCGGTGAATTCCCCTGTGTGGATGACGCGCACCTCGTCGCCGACCTTAAAATCGCGGATATCTGCCTTGCCGCTGACATCAAAAGCACAACGGTCATACAACTGATACCGCCCGTCGTTGCGGTGGATATAATGCTCGGCGGCATCGACGATGACGGTGTTCCCCTCAATCGCCAGAATGACGGTTTGATTGACCTTGGCGGTGTCAGGCTTGGCAGTCGTGGTCGTCTGCGTGATGCCGTTGGTGCTTGGGTGCGGCGTGGTGGTGTACACCTGCTGTGTGGTCGTGGTCGTGTGATTGCTGCTGAGTAAATCATTCAGCGTTCCGAGCGACACGCCGTTCGGCATCACATACACATCAAACAGTCCCGTGGTGTCGTCGCCGCTCTCCTTATCGGTGTAGCGCAGCAACAGCCCATAGCCGCCGTAGCGGTATTCCACCGAGCCGCCGTCGTCGTACAGCTCCTTGCGGCACACGCCCGCGTTGACGTCTTTTTTCGCCTGCGCAAGCAGTTGTGCCGCGGTGATACGCCCGTCCGCGAGTGCGTCCTTCAGCTCCATCGACTCATAGTCGAGGGTGATCGACACCGAGGACGCTGCGTAATAATAGACATTGTACGAGTTGGGATCGCTTTCGTCGCGCGTAAATACCTTTTCGAGATGGGTGTTGTCGGTGCTCATCACCGCCAGCGGATAGGTGTCGATAGTGGCGGGGTCGCGGTGTCCGACGATGATGACAATGCCGCTTGGCAGACCTTGCAGACGGGCGGGATAGGTTTCCTGCACATCGCCGCTGTACCAAATCCACAGTTGGTCGCCCTCGTACAGTTCGGGCACGGGGTAGGACACCAGCCCGATCGGCACCTCGATCTTATCCGCGATACGGCGCATCGGCGTACCCTCAAACGGTTCAACGAGCAGCGTAAACTTGTCTGCTTCCAGCACGGTGGCGCAGAAGCCCTCGACGGGCTTCATCCTGTAAACAGAGAAGAAATTGTGTATCACGGTATCGTCCATACCTGAGCAGAAAAGCAGCTCTCCGTTTTTCATCTGCAAGGCATAGTAATAGCACGGATGCCCCTCGGTGGTCACGTACCGCCACGCGTGGGCGGCGTTCTTGCGCAGCTCGGCGGCACTGCTGTCGATGTTCCACACCATCTTGCCGAGGTCGGTGTCAGGATTTTTGAAGAAGACATCAAAATTATCCTCGGTCAGCGTGACGGATTCCAGTTGTCCGAGCTTGCTTTTGGCATCGCCCTTGCAGATATACAGCATCCCGTTGTCCAGCAACAGCGACGGGGCATCGTCCGTGCTACCGTCCGTGCCATAGTCTTCGCTCTCCAGATAGCAAACCTTTTCCGTCAGCTCATACATCCCCGTCGCGGGGGGCGGAGCATCCTGCGCGGCGGTAGCCAGCTTGGTGATGCAGCATCGGCCGACAGGCTTTCCTTGCGCGTCAAAGCCACTACCATAGGCAGCATAAAAATCACCGTCGTAGGTTTCGAGCAGGTACACAAATTCATTATACTTAATGTCCTGATATTGCCACGCGTGCTTGGTCTGCCGCCGCAATTTGGCAGCATTGTTGCTTTTGCCGTGCCACGACCCGAACCAATCGACCAACATCGCTTCATCGCGCAGGCTTTCGTCAAACAAGCGGTCGAAGTTGTCCTCGGTCAACTGCACGGGGGATAATTCTCTCATCTTATGCCAGTCGCTTTCTCCGTCGTTGCTCCAATACAGCACGCCGTCATCCACACGCCAATCAACATATTGGGGGATACCGAATGAGCTAACGTAATAATTATCCACAATGCACACGGTGCTTTCGCGGCGATAGGTGCCGTCGGGGGGCATCGCGCTTTTCGGATTCGTCAAAAAGCCGACCGCGACCGCGATGGCGGCAACCACCGCGGCGAGGATGATCCAGAACGCGGGCTTTTTGTAGTTGAGCACGGATTTGACCCGCGCCTTGACCCCCACCTCGCCGAAGGCGAGCGGGCAGGCGGCGACGATGCGGCGGCGCGCGCCGCAGGCGAGCAGCGTGCGGGAATAGGCGGCCTTGCCGTCCTCGTCCAGCGCGCGTACCACCCGCTCATCGCAGGCAAGCTCGATGTCGCGGCACAAGAGGACATACGCCACCCACATCACGGGGTTAAACCAATGCACCGTCAACAGCAAAAAGCCGAGCGGCTTCCACCAATGGTCGCGGCGGTGCAGGTGTGCCTGCTCGTGGGCAATGATGTGGGCGGTCGCCGCCTCGTCCAGCCCCGTCGGCAGGTAGATGCGCGGACGGATGACCCCGAGAATAAACGGAGACGGCAGCCCGTCGCAGAGATAGACGTTCTCCCGCAAATGCAGGCACGCGCCGACCTGCCGCCGCACCCGCCAAAAGCTGACAGCGGCGTAAACGAACAGCACCGCGATGCCGACAAGCCACAGCAGGGCGGCTACCCACAGCCACACCTGTAGGGGGTTGACGCTGTCCCCCGCCGCGGGGATAAAGCTCTCGGAAATGATCGGGTTGACCACCGCGTTGACCGCAGGCAGACCGCTGTTGATGGCGGGGGCGGGGTCGGTGACGATGGTCTCGGGGATAGGCTGTGCGCTCGGGATGAGGCTGAGCGCGCTCTCGATGGAAAAGGGGCAGACGAGCCGCACCCCCACCAGCGCCCACAGCACACAGCGCAGGGACTTCGGCGCCTTTTTGAGCAGCAGGCGCAGCAGAACAACGGCGAGCACAAGCCAGCTTGCCGTCAGGCTCATATTGACGATCTTCAAAAATACCGCATCCACCGTCATCACCCCCTATGTGTATCAATGAGGCGCTGAATTTCCGCAATCTCCTTGTCGGTCAGCGCTCGCCCGCCCGTAAAGGCGGCGAGAAACGCGGGCAGCGAGCCGTCGAAGGTCTGTTCGACAAAACGGCGGCTCTGCGCGGCGTAAAAATCCTCGCGCGACAGACGGGCGGTCACCTGCCCGCCCTCGTTTTGAAAAATACCGCGGTCGCACAGCTTGCGCAGCACGGTGTAGGTGGTGGATTTTTTCCACTCCAGCTCCTGCAGACACAGCCGCACCAGCTCCCCCGAGGTAAGCGGCGCGTGCTGCCACACGATGTCGGCAAACCGCGCCTCGACGACGCCCAAACGCAGATCATCCATACAAAACCCTCCCTGTTGGTCTATAGCCAGTAAACCTTACAGTTCTAGTCTATCACCAATAGACCGATTTGTCAAGAGAAAATCTCCGCACGAATTTATGCGGAGATAAAATAGGCAGCGGTTCGCGCGAACCGCTGCGGGCGGGTGATATCCGCCCGTACAATATAACCGCAAATAGGCTCGTAGGGGCGGGCGTCCTCGACCGCCCGCGAGGTGTCGTCAAATGCAAACGGGCGAGCAATGCTCGCCCCTACAAGGTTAATTTCGGTTTTCACGCGCTGCGGGTGTCGCGCATATACTGGCTTGACCGGGGTCAACGCAGGGACACCACGTTCGTGACGATCCCGCCGCCGACGACGTCGACGTAGCCGTAGGTGCCGCCGTAACCGAGGCTGCCGGGGTTAAACAGATACAGCCCGTCGGCGTACTCCTCGTACGGCTGATGGGTGTGCCCGAACAACGCAATATCC
>CAJGCA010000078.1 GCA_904501705.1 Clostridiaceae bacterium
GGCACATACTATCTGTTGCTGTCTTATACTATGCACTTCACCCGCTACGGGCTCAGCGGCACCGTTGCGGGCATCACCAATGCCGCCGCCTCCTTTGGCATCGTCATCCAGAGCTACGGCTTTACCAAGCTCGCCGAGATGACCGATTGGAACACCTTGGCGATTCTATGGCTCGGGCTGGTTGCCGTCTCTGCTCTACTGCTGGTGATCGCCCTGCCGACGTGGAAGCGGTTTACGGCGCTCGAGCGGCAAGAGGAGACGGTATAAGCGCGGCTCGAATATATCAGATGAAACAAGCCCCGCCGATAGGCCATTGCCCATCGGCGGGGTTTGTTTCATTCCATAATCAGCACGTCACGGCAATCCCTTTCACATTATCTTTGCAAACCCAGATTCAAGCCTTTGTAATGGCTGAGGCAGTCAAAAAACATCTTCCAAGTCGAAGAGGTCAATATAACCGATAGGATAACGATGCCGATTAACACGGCGATAATAAGTATTTTGCTCCAACGGCTGTCCCGATTCATTTTCAGCGCTTTTCTCACAAACAAGCCATCGATGACGAGCGCTAAACCGATTAGAAGAAATCCAAGCGGAATACACAGTATGCCGTCCTCGTTGTTTTGGATACCTTTTCCGTAATTGAAAGCGATGAGGAAAAAGACCGACATACAATAAGACGACATAAAAACAACGGCTATGCTGACAACGTAATAGGCGATGCGTTTGAAAGTCCGCATACTCTATCCACTCCTTCAGCACCAGTATACACCGCCTGCGCGAAAAACGCAAGCGGTCATTCCCCATCCCACAGACAGCGGGCGAGGTCGACCGTGCCGTCGGCGCGAAAGACGACCCCTTCTTCCTCGAGCAGCTCACGCTGACGGTCCCCGCCGCCGAACGCGAACGCCGCCGCAGTGCCGCCGAAGCGGCTGACCACCCGATGGCAGGGAATGACCCCCGGCGCGGGGTTACTGTGTAGAGCATACCCGACGATCTGCGACCAGTGTGGGTTGCCCGCAAGGGTCGCGATCTGTCCATAGGTCGCGACCTTTCCCCGGGGAATACGCCGCACCTGCTCATAGATCTTGTCAAATGTGTTCATCGATTGTTCTCCCTACGGCGCTCCCGCAACTGGCGCGGGGTCTCGCCCGTCAGCTTCTTAAATACCTTTGTGAAATAATGCACGTCCGCAAAGCCGCAAT
Source organism: Clostridiaceae bacterium (assembly GCA_904501705.1). GTDB lineage: Bacteria > Bacillota > Clostridia > Oscillospirales > Acutalibacteraceae > UBA5905. Next base: position 1,206 of record CAJGCA010000078.1, read on the forward strand.
GCTGTGCGACTGTCTGCACCTGCAAACCTGTCGTGCTCAACAGATGCGCCGCAAGCTCCACACGCTTACGGTTGACGTAGTCGGTAACCGTCTCCCCCGTCTCCCGCCGAAACAGCGCGGAGAGATAGCTCGCGTTGATGCCCTGCGCCTCGGCAAGGCTGCTCAAGCTCAAATCAGCGGTCAGGTCGGAGTCGATGCGGATGACCGTCTTCTGCACGGGCTGGGAATAGCCGCGCATCGAATGCTTGCGCACCAAACGACAATAGGAACGGAACATCTCCAGCAAAAACGCCTGCATCGCAGCAGGCTCGGGCACCTGCTCGATGCGACGGGCAAATTCGGACGACAGACTGTCGATATAGATCGGGTGCACGCCGCCGTCCTGCGCCGCCTTGCGCAGCAGGGTGTTGGTGATGATGGCGTAGTTCTTAAGATTGCGCAGAGGATCGGTCAGACGGCGCTCAAACGCCGCTGTCGAGAAGCCCGAAAACAACATCTCCGCCTTATGCGTCAACCCCTTGGACACCGCGTCCATCAACTCCGCTTCAAAAGCATACCGCTCCTCCATCATCCGCATCGCCATCTCGGGGTCGGACGCGGGCAGATGGTCGCGCTGACGGATGGACTCATCAAAGTCCTCAGGGCGGTCGTCACAAAAGGTATAGTTCTCCGCCCCCCGCCAGATATGCTCGGCAAAGGCTTCCACCATCGCGTAAAATGGACTGTCCTCGGGGAAAACCAAATACCGCCCGTAGTAGGTCTCCAGCGTCGCGAGCTGATTAGAGGAAATGTGCAGCTGCTCGGCGCGCTCGTACAGCTCCTCCTGTCCGAGCGGTCGTTCCAGATACGGCCCGATGACGAGCATCATCCCCGACCGTGTCGGCGGCAGGCGTAAATACAGCACACAGCAGCCGAACGCGTCCGCGGCGCGATAGAGAACATTCTCCTCGGCTGCGGCAAACCGCTCCTCCAGCGTCGGAGAGAAGTGTTCGCTCGCCTGCACGAGGTACTCCAGCCCGTTGGAAAGCCATCCCGCCGTCGTCGCATTCTGCCGCAATTCGGCAACGCGTACACGCAGTTTTTCGCAGGTTTTTTGAAAAAATTGCCGTTGCGCATCGTACAACACGGCTGTCACACCCTCCCTTGGATAGATTTGCCAGTTATTTTCCCCTACCTTTTTTATTATAGTACAACTTTTCATCGCTTTCAAGCTTTTACACAAAATTTATACCCTTTTATCAAAAAATATTCCTCACTGTGTTGCTTGTAAGGATTTATAATGAGAGATGTACTAATTGCGCAAAAAAGAAAAAAGGAGATGTTTACCCAATGGCAAAACAAGTCGTTCTCGACGAAAAGGGCTACCGTAAATTCGGTATGCGCGACTGCCTCGCGTATGCTGCCGGTGACCTCGGCTGTAACATGAGCTTCGCGCTCAAAGGCACCATGTCCATCTTCTGGACGCAGTTTATGGGGATGGATCTGTGGTATGCCCTGCTGCTCATCGTGGTGCAGGTGTGGGACGCCATCAACGATCCGCTCATCGGCTCGATCATCGATGCTGATTGCCACAAATATAAGCGTAACAAGTTCCTGCAGTACATCCTGATCGGATCGATCGGTCTGATCATCGGCGGTGCGTGCTGCTTCCTGCCCTTCCCGAACGCGCCCGTTGCCGCAAAGGCGATCATCTTCATCGCCGGCTACGTGGTATGGGACGCTTTCTACACCGTCGCCAACGTTCCCTACGGCTCGCTATTGTCGCTCATTTCCAATGACGTCAAAGACCGCGCCTCCCTCTCTGCGTGGCGTTCGGTCGGCTCTATCTTCGGCAATATGCTGCCGATGGTTATTCTGCCCTTCATTATGTACGATGAGAACGACAACCTCATCGGTGAGCGCGTGTTCATCGCTGCGCTGATCATGGGCGTTCTCGGCTTCATCTGCTTCCAGTTCATGATCAGAAACACCGAGATCCGTGTGAATACGGATGTCGCCATCGACGAAGAGATGCCGAAGTTCAACGTCTTCAAGGCGTTCGGCAACTTCATCAAAAACCGTCCCGCTGTCGGCGCCACCATCGCCGCGATGGGTATGTTCATCGGTATGCAGGGCGCTACCACCGCTGTGACGGTCATCTTCCAGTCTTACTACAACAATGTAAAGATCTCGGGTATCGTCCAGCTCTTTGCCATGATCCCGATCGTGCTGTTCACCCCTCTTGCCCGTAAGGCGGTCGCCAAATTCGGCAAGAAGGAGCTCGCTACCTTCGGCTCTGTCTGCTCGATGGTCGCCGGTCTCGGTCTGTTCATCATCACCCCCGATAACACCAACCTCGATCTCGTCCTCTACATCGTGTTCCAGCTCATCTATTCCTTGGGCCTCGGCATCTACTCCACCGTCTCCTGGGCGATGATGGGCGATGCCATCGACTACAACGAGTGGAAATTCGGCACCCGCGAGGAAGGCACTGTGTATTCTCTGCACTCCTTCTTCCGTAAGCTGGCGCAGGGCATCGGCCCCTCGCTCATCCTCATTGTGATGGTCGCCTTCGGCTATGTCGGTGAGAATGAAGGCAACCAGCTGTGGAATGTGGCGATCAATATGCGCTACATCGTGGCGGCTACCTTCCTGTTCTCCGCCATCTTGCAGTTCATCGGTCTGGGCCTTGTCTACAACCTCGACAAGAAGACCCTTACCAAGATGAATGCCGACCTCGGTCGCGACGAGTAATTGATCCTGATGGATGTCCGGCTGCTGTTCGGCAGCCGGACATTTTCTGTAAAATTCAAACTCTGTTCAAGCATTCCCTCAGTGAATTTGTTATATTGATCTTAATAGGATATTAGGAGGACGATTATGAGAAATATCATCAACCTGAACGCCGAATGGGTGTTCAATAAGCAGACCGACATCCCCGCTGTGCTCCCCACCGACTGGGAAGCGGTCAACCTGCCCCACACCTGGAACGCCGTTGACGGTCAGGACGGCGGCAACGACTATTTTCGCGGCACGGCGATCTACGCCAAGACGCTCGCTAAAGCCGATCTGCCCGAGGCGGCGCAGATCTACCTCGAGATTCGCGGCGCGAACTCCTCTGCCGACGTCTATCTGAACGGCGAAAAGCTCGCTCACCACGACGGCGGCTATTCCACCTGGCGCGTCAACCTCACCGAGAAGCTTAAGGATGAGAACCTGCTCGCCATCGCGGTGGACAACAGCCCGAACGAGACCGTCTATCCCCAGATGGCGGACTTCACCTTCTACGGCGGTCTGTACCGCGACGTCAACCTCATCTGCGTGCCGGATTCCCACTTTGACCTCGACTATTACGGTGCGCCCGGCATCGCCGTCACTCCGACCGTGAACGGCAAGGACGCCACCGTTAAGGTGGACACCTATGTGACGGCCCTCAAGGACGGTCAGAACATCCGCTACACCATCTACGACGCCGAGGAGAAGGAGCTTGCGCAGATCGAGACCGTCGACACCACCGCCGAGTTCACCCTTGAGAACGTGCATCTGTGGAACGGCCGCAAGGACCCCTACCTCTACTGCTGCGAGGCGGAGCTGGTGGAGAACGGCGAGGTCATCGACAGCGTTTGCTCCCGTTTCGGCTGCCGTTATTTCGAGATCGACCCCGAGCGCGGCTTCATCCTCAACGGGGAGGAATATCCCCTGCGCGGCGTATCCCGCCATCAGGACCGCTGGGGCATCGGTAATGCGCTGCTGCCCGAGCATCACGAGGAAGATATCGACCTTATCTGCGAGGTCGGCGCGACCACCATCCGTCTGGCGCACTATCAGCACGATCAGTATTTTTACGATCTGTGCGACGAGCGCGGTCTTGTTATCTGGGCTGAGATTCCCTATATCTCCAAGCACTTGCCCGGCGGTCGTGAGAACACCATTTCTCAGATGAAGGAACTCATCTCCCAAAACTACAATCACCCGTCCATCGTCGTTTGGGGCCTATCCAACGAGATCGGCATCGGCGGCTCGGACGAGGATCTGCTGGAGAACCACCGCATCCTCAACAGCCTCTGCCACGAGATGGATCCCACCCGTAAGACCACCATCGCAGCGGTGTCGATGTGCAAGATCGACGACCCCTATCTGCAGATTCCCGACGTCGTGTCCTACAACCACTATTTCGGCTGGTACGGCGGCGAGACGGATATGAACGGCCCGTGGTTCGACAAATTCCACGCGACCCACCCGACCATCCCGATCGGCTGCTCCGAGTACGGCTGCGAGGCGCTCAACTGGCACACCTCCGATCCGCGCCAAGGCGACTACACCGAGGAATATCAGGCGTACTACCATGAGGAGCTCATTAAGCAGCTTTTTACCCGCAAGTATATGTGGGCGACCCACGTGTGGAATATGTTTGACTTCGGCGCGGACGCGCGTTGCGAGGGCGGCGAGAACGGACAGAACCACAAAGGTCTTGTCACGATGGACCGCAAGTACAAGAAGGACGCCTTCTACGCCTACAAGGCGTGGTTGTCCGACGAGCCGTTTGTGCACCTGTGCGGCAAGCGGTATATCGACCGCGTCGAGGATGTCACCAAGGTGACCGTCTACTCGAACCTCCCCGAGGTCGAGCTGTTCGCAAATGGTGTTTCCCTCGGCAAGAAGGAAGCGGCTGACCACTTCTTCTGTTTCGACGTACCGAACGTGGGTGAGACCACGCTCATCGCAGTCGCGGGCGAGCACAAGGACGAAGGCACCATCCGCAAGGTCGATACCTTCAACGAGGACTATCGCCTCAAGGAAGAGGGCGCGGTTATCAACTGGTTCGACATTGATATGCCCGCCGGTCGCCTGTCCCTCAACAGCAA
>CAJGCA010000079.1 GCA_904501705.1 Clostridiaceae bacterium
CTCCTATTTCTCTTAAAGTGTATCCTTGCTCCTTTAGTTCCAATATCTCTTTTTCATATTCTTTAATATGTCTGTAACTTCTTGGCATGAAAATTCCCCCTATGGTAGTTTCTTTAATTCTACCATAGGGGGTTCTTTTTTTCTATTGTCCGTTTTTACTGGACTTGTGCAACAGCGGACGACCGTTTTTCTGGAAACTCTCTTATTTATTCTTATTCCCGACACGCAGCATATAAAACATCAGCGCCGCCAGATAAACGACAAGCAAGCCGATCGTAATAAACACCGCCGCCGTACTCTGTGCCGCGTAGCTGACAAGCAGTAGGACAGGGAACCCGAACACGATACCAAAGGAGCTGCCGGCAATCAGCTGGTTGGAGGCGGGGGCCTTGAGATCCGGATCAACCTCACGCAACAGTAGCACGCCTGAGCTGATCGTTCCCGTCAGCATACCGAACATGGCAAAGAAGCCCTCGTATTCATAGCCGGGATACAGCTTACGACACATATACAGCAGATATACGAAGGTCACCACACCACCGACAACCGACATCAGCGCGAAGGGCAGCCAATAGCCGGACAGATCGTTAATGTCGATGCTTGCGATACCGGCAACGATCATCAAATCAAACGCCAGACCCGAAACACGGCTGAGCAGATAGTTGTTTTGATACTGATGATTCATGATTTTCTTTTTGCGCAGGCCGTTGAACAGTACGCGGCAGCCCATTGCAATCATCGAACCAATGATGAAATTAAAGCCCCACAACAGCGTGCTGACCGTCGCCGCCAGACCAGGCGCCACCACCTGCAGAAGCGCGTTAATACCGACCGTCAGCAGATAGGTCAGCAGATAGATGATAAACACCAGCGCAAACTGCACGCTCAGTTTATCAATCGACTCGGAGATCGGGATCTCATTGTGATCCTGGAAGAGATCCACCGTCACCGAGCCAGAGACATCGTTTTTGTCCTTCGCACGCACGATCGCCTTGCGACGATTGAGAACGTTAAGGTAAATAACGCCAACCACGCAGGCGCACAGATAACCCATCGCGGCGAGCGACAGACCAAAACTGCGGCCGCCAACCATTCCGAGTGCTTCGTAGGTGGTGCCAACGTTGTTCGCCTGACCGGGGCCCTGACCGTATGCCATCGGCAGCAAAATACCGCTCGCCTTAAACAACTCCGGCATTACCGTATACGCCAGCGCCAGCGAGATCACTAAGCCTGCAATGCCCTGCACAAGGTACGTACTGACGATCAACGCGCCACTCTTGCTACCAAGCAGAGCGCTCTCCTTACTCGCCTGCTCCTCAGGAGCACGCAGCGACAGCGCGATAAAGCCAAGCGCCAATGCGTGATAGGTCAGCTTCTCAAGGAAGACTATGTCGATCGGTACGAGGTCAAACGACCGCAGAAGAAGCAGAATAAAGCCCGCCAACACCGCCGTCGGCAACAGATTTGTGCGGACAAACTTTACCTTACGGCGAATCACGTTCGCCAACAAGATCAGTGCCGCAATGCTGCCGATCTGAATGATCGGATTCCAAAGAGAGGTGTTTGCCGCCGAAAAATCCATCATAATCACCTTGCCTTTACTGTTTCTTTTTCAACGCACGCTCGATAATAGAGCAAAAACTTGAGAGTACTCACGTCGCCTGACGGAATAAGCTCGTAATACGTATCTGATACGCTGAAAACCACTGCGCGCTTGCCGTGCATCGCCATATCGGAAATATTTTCCAATTTAATGGCGGTATTCCCGCAACGCAAAAACTCGCCGTCGAGTGACACCTCGCCACGGTCAATCGGCGTTTCAATATGCTGCGCAACCGTAACCAGTGTGCCGTGCGGTGCGCGGTATACAACATCAGCGTCGACGTCCGCCTTGATTCGCTCATTTTGCCAATCCGAAAACGCTTTAACCGTAGTAAACGGCCCGCCCATCAGTGTCGCGCGCGGGGTATACCGCGCGGACAGGGCGCAACGTTTACAAGTCAAGGTATCATCGCTCGTCACAAAGGTGTCATAGCCTGCGCACTGCGGACAGATAAACAACAGATTCTCAATCCCTTCCGCCAGCCGCTTCCCACGATATTCTTGCGGCTCCTGTTCCTGCCGCGCATACGCATCCTCGTACAGATCGCGGTTGATCGCATCATACAGTTCGGCCTGCGACATTGCCGCGAGCTGCTCCTTAGTGTATACGTTGACGACCTCGCCGTGACAATAGCCATGTCGGGTATTGCTGCCGCTCCACATCGGACTAACAAAATACCCTCCGACGATCTTGTAGGTCACCAGCGCGCAACGCGCGGATTTAATCAGCTTCGCCGTTGACGGCAGGATCGGGCAGGTCATGCCGTCCCAAGTGCGTACACCTTCAGCAAAGATCGCCACATTGGCACCCTTTCGCACCCGACGCAAAACCTCTTTCACTGTGGATGCGGCAACCGTCCCTTTGTAGCGCATGATCGGCGAAAACGCATAGTCGATCCATCGAAAGGCTCTTTTCCAGCGTGCAATATGTTCACTGGCAACAAAATACATCTGCCGAGGAAAGCTCGCACTAAGCATCAACGGATCGTAATCCGTCACGTGATTGGACAGCACAATATAGTTTTCGGGCAGATCCTTTGTTGCTCGATAGGTATAGCCAAACTTAAACCACAAAAATACGATAATCAACGGACGTAAAAGTCCCCAGAAAAACGAATGCCGTTTTCTCATACTGTCACCGCCATCACACGAACTTGGTCGAGCGAATATCTACTGCAGGGTCATTTATCGACGACTCGAGCTGCTCAAGCACCGCCTCGGGCGTATCGGCGACCGCAATAAGTGCCAGACTCGCCTCGCGCATAAAACGCTCATCCACCGTGCGACGTAGCATTATCAGCATATCGTCAAAATACCCATTTATGTTAAAGATCACGATCGGTTTGTGCAATTGACCGAGTTGCTTGAGCGTGTAGATCTCAAAAAACTCCTCATAAGTGCCGATACCACCGGGGGTGACAACAAATGCATCCGCGCGTTCTTCCATAATCTGCTTGCGTTCGCGCATCGTCTCGGTATAGATCATCTCGTCGCACCACTCGTACAGCACGCCGTCGACCTTAAGAAAGGACGGAACCACGCCCACGACAAGACCGCCCTGCCGCTTCATTCCGCGCGCCACCGCGCCCATCAGCCCTGCGCCGCCCGCGCCGTAGACCAATGAATGTCCTCGCCCAGCGAACAGCTCGCCCAATTTCTCCGTTGCGACGATATACGTGTTGTCGATCTCGGTGCTGGATGCTCCGTACAGACATATGTTCATCGGACGTCCTCCTTACACGCACATTCTATAATATTGTATATTTTAACACATTTTCACGCGCAATGCAATTGTTTATATCGAAGAAGACCTTCGACCAAGAACATCACAACAGAAATAATTTTGCAGCAAGGGTCATCACAACCAAGAAGATTGCGTTGATCAACGTGAACAACCAAAAATACCGTTTGCCTTGACCTGGGTAGAGGATGCGGAACTCGCTGAAGGTAATGAGGCTGGCAAGCGAGGCGATCAGCGTGCCCGTGCCGCCGATGTTGACGCCAAGCAGCAACGCGCGATAATCCGTCGTGAAGCGGGACAACAGGATTGCCGAAGGGACGTTGCTGATGCCCTGACAGGACAGAATGGATACCAACAGCGTATCCTTATTCAGCAGCGAAGAAATGACCTCATTGACCACATCAACGCGAGCAAGATTGCCCGCGAAAATGAAGAAGAAGAAAAATGTACCGAGCAAGGGGTAATCCACCATCTTGAGTGCCTCGCGGTCAACGAAAAACAGCACCGATGGAATAAGGATCAGTCCAATCCAATACGGCACCACACGGAATACAATCAGCAACGAAAACACGAACATCGCCACATAAAGCGCCGTACGGGAAGCATTCAGCTTTTCGGGGAATTTTTCGCCAATGGTAAGCTTCTCCGCTTTGATCGGCAGACACGCGATCACCAGCATAGCGATCGCAAGCAGAAACGGCGGGAGCATAATGGCACAGAATTCCCTCGTAGGGATGTTAAAATAGGAATATAGATATAAATTCTGCGGATTGCCAAAGGGGGTGAGCATACCGCCGAGGTTCGCTGAGATATTCTGCAGAATAAACAAATACGCCATATGCTGCTCCTTCCCCGTTGCACAAAGGGCAAAATACCCGAGCGGCAGGAAGGTGATGAGTGCCATATCATTGGCGATGAGCATCGAGCCGATAAACGTGATGCTAATGAGCAGCAAAAACAGCCAGCGCAGATTCCCCGCAACAAGCACCAGCCGTCTGGCAAGGATGGTGAAGAACTTGATGTTGCGCAGAGCGCACACAACCGCCAGCGTCAGAAACAGACACGCCAGCGTCTTCCAATCAAAATAGGTCAGATATTCTTTATCCGGCGGCACAAAGCACGCCGTGATCAAAGCCGCAGCCGCCGCTACACAGAAGACGACATTCTTTTTAATGAATCGAATGACTGACATAAAATACACCTCATTTCAACCGTCTGCCATCATACACCCGATCGGCTTATTTGGCAAGAAAAATGTCAAATTTTGCGCAAAAAAAGGAGCCTTCCGCACGGAAGGCTCCTTTTTTATCAGATGATGAACTGCAGTGCGCAGAACGCCGCATAAATACCGAGCAGCACAATGCCCTGCCAGCGCGAAAGCTTTTCCCTGATCATCGTCGGGACGGTCAACAGGACCATCACGGCGAACATCACGGGGATATCCAGCACCAGCGACGAATTGATGCCGCCGATCGTACCGGAAACCGGCACAGCAAACGGGCTGATCGTCACCGCCGCACCGCTCACGAGCACCAGATTAAAGAGGTTGGCACCGATAATGTTGCCGAGCGACAGCGAGCCGTGCCCCTTTGCAAGCGAGGTGATCGCCGTCACCAGCTCGGGGAGCGAGGTGCCGAGCGCAACAATCGTCAGACCGATCACCTTCTCGGAAACCCCCAGACTCTGCGCGATGATAATGGCGTTATCCACCAAGAAATCCGCGCCGAACGCGATCAGCACAGCACCGACCACCAGCAGGATGATGTCCTTGAGCAGGCTGTCCTTGGAACCCGCCGCCTTGGACTCGACCACGTGGTCCTCACCGCTGAGCAGCTCAAGCTCCGCTTCGCTGACCGTGCCTCGTCCCTGCTCCTCCATCTGGACCGTCGCCACCGACGCGGCCGTCTTCTTCATACGCAGGACGGTGCTCACCATATAGACTGCAAAGATCGCCAGCAGCACCACGCCGATGAGACGCGAGAATGTGCCGAGCACATATGCCACAAAGCAGTAGATCGCCGCAGAGGCAAAGAAAAACACCACGGGAAGTATCAGGCTCTTTCTCGCCGCGGGGCCCGGCTTGATGGCAATGGTCAGCGCCGCAATCAGCGAGGTGTTACAGATGATCGAGCCGATTGCGTTGCCATACGCGATCGAGCCGCTGCCCTGCATCGCCGCGCCCGCGGATACCATCACCTCGGGCAGCGTCGTGCCGATCGACACGACCGTCGCGCCGATCAATATCTCGGGCAGATGAAACCGACGAGCAATGCCGGTCGCGCCGTCGACGAACCAATCGCCGCCCTTGATCAGCAGAACAAATCCTACCAACAATAAAAGAACCGGAACAACCATTCCTCATACTCTCCTTTGTATTAAAGTCTTTTTGTATCGTGTACTTGGGGTCACAGTGAAACAGTATAGCATATTTAATATGTTTTGTACACAATATTTTTCATAAAATTTTTAACATCAGCCACCGCCTGCTCGCGCAGGCGGTGGCCGCGCCTTCGGCGCTCGGGTTCAAGTCAACACTCACTACAAAGATTAAGGCCACCGCAAAAGCGGTGGCCTTAATCTTGGCGGAGAAGGAGGGACTTGAA
>CAJGCA010000080.1 GCA_904501705.1 Clostridiaceae bacterium
GACGGCGTGGTTTGCTCGCCGCTCGAAGCGCAGAAGGTGCACGACACCTGCGGCGCGGACTTTATGACGGTTACCCCCGGCGTACGCTTTGCGGATGGCGACATCGGCGATCAGAAGCGCGTGATGACCCCCGCGCAGGCGAAGGAGATCGGCTCGGACTACATCGTGGTCGGTCGCCCCATCACCGCCGCCGAGGATCCGGTTGCCGCCTACGAGCGCTGTGTGGCAGAATTCTGTGATTAATAAGGGAGGACGTAAAGATGGAAGCGTATAAGAGAGAATTTATTCAGTTTCTGGAAGGTGCGGGTGTGCTGAAGTTTGGCGATTTCACCGCCAAGTCCGGCCGCAAGATCCCCTATTTCATCAATGCCGGTGACATCAAGACCGGCGACCAGATCGCCAAGCTCGGCGAGTTCTATGCCAAGGCATATTTCGACAAGGTGGGAAACAAGCCCTCCGTGCTGTACGGCCCTGCCTACAAGGGCATCTCCATCGCGGTGTCCACCGCGGTTGCACTGTCCAAGAACGGGCTGGACGTGCCCTTCTTCTTCAACCGCAAAGAGGTGAAGGATCACGGCGAGGGTGGTATCTTCGTCGGCTACGTACCTAAGGCGGGTCAAGAGGTGGTCATCGTCGAGGACGTGATCACCGCCGGCACCGCGATCCGCGAGAGTATGGCGAATCTGTCCTCTCTGGATGGCGTTAAGGTTACGGCGACCTTCGTGATGGTCGACCGCAAGGAAAAGGGCAAGGGCGAAAAGTCCGCGATGGCCGAGGTAGAGGAAGAGTTTGGCTTCCCCGTCTACTCGGTGGTGGACGTGTATGACATCATTGAGTACCTCGAAGAGGACGAGAAGAACGCCGAGAATGTTAACCGCATCAAAGCCTATCTGGCGGTGAACGGAGCGGCGGTATGAGAAACGTGATCAACATTCTGGATCTGTCGGTCGAGGAGATCGAAGAACTCATCGCCGTTGCCGATGACATCATCGCCAACCCGCAGAAATATCAGGATGCCTGTCAGCATAAAATTCTCGCCACCCTGTTTTTTGAGCCCTCCACCCGTACGCGCCTGAGCTTTGAGTCGGCGATGCTGTCGCTCGGCGGCAACGTGCTCGGCTTCTCCGAGGCGGCGTCCAGCTCCGCGGCGAAGGGGGAGAGTGTTGCCGATACCATCGCGGTGTGCAGCGGCTACGCCGATATTATCGCGATGCGCCACCCAAAGGAGGGCGCGCCGCTCGTCGCGTCGGCTCATTCCTCTGTGCCGATCATCAATGCGGGCGACGGCGGTCATTATCATCCCACGCAGACGCTCACTGATCTGCTCACCATTCGCCACGAGATCGGGCGATTTGATAATCTGACCGTCGGCCTGTGCGGCGATCTCAAGTTCGGGCGCACCGTACACTCGCTCATCGGGGCGATGTCCCGCTATGCGGGGGTGAAGTTTGTGCTCATCTCGCCCGAGGAGCTGAAACTGCCGAGCTTTGTCAAGCAGGAATACATCAAAAACAAGGACATCGAGTACGTTCAAACCAATTCACTTGAAGAGGTTATGGGTGACCTCGATATCCTGTATATGACGCGCGTGCAGAAGGAGCGCTTCTTTAATGAGGAGGACTATCTGCGTCTGAAGGACAGCTTCATCCTCACGGAGGATAAGATGAAGCTCGCCCGCGCAGATATGCGGGTGCTGCATCCGCTGCCCCGCGTCAACGAGATCGCCACCGCGGTGGACAACGATCCCCGTGCCGCCTATTTCCGTCAGGCGAACTACGGCAAGTTCATCCGTATGGCGCTGATCCTCAAACTGTTGGAGGTGAGCGTATGAACATCGACAGCATCAAAAACGGTATCGTTATCGACCACATTGCCGCGGGCAAGGGTATGCAGCTCTACTATTTGCTAGGGCTGGATGCGCTCGACTGCTCGGTCGCGCTCATCAAGAACGTGGCAAGCCGGAAGATCGGGCGCAAGGATATCATTAAGGTGGACGCGGATGTTCCGCTCAACCTCGACGTTATCGGTTTTGTTGATCCGGAAGCGACGGTGAATATCATCCGCGACAGCCGGCTTGTGGAGAAAAAGACCATCCCGATGCCGCAGACCGTGACGAACGTCATCAAATGCAAAAATCCCCGCTGCATCACCTCGGTCGAGCAGGATCTGCCACAGGTTTTTCAGCTTACTGACAAGGAAAACAAGGTCTATCGTTGCCTTTATTGTGAAACTAAAACAAATTAAAAAAACTCCCTTGTTTTGCTTGACGAAACCGCGGTTTTTTGGTAGAATTAAAACATAGTTTTTAAGGTTCTTTGTGACTGACGGATCAATGCGGAGCACCGCAGAGGAGCAAGGAACTTGCAGGGGATCTGCCCCTGCTTTCGCCGACCGTCTGGGCGCATTTAACCTTCACGGGTTAAGTGCGCCCTTATTGCTTTTTTAGGATAGTCAGGAGGGTTATGTTATGAAAAAAGTTGGCATTATTATGGGCAGCGACAGCGATCTGCCCATCATCCGCAAGGCGACCGATATGTTAAAGACGCTGGACATCCCCTTTGAGGTGCACATCTATTCTGCGCACCGCACTCCCGATGAGGCACGCGACTTTGCCCGCGGCGCTCGCGCTAACGGCTTCGGTGTGCTGATTGCCGCCGCGGGTATGGCGGCACATCTTGCGGGTGCCATCGCCGCGAACACCACCCTGCCGGTCATCGGCATCCCCTGCTCGTCGCAGAACTTAGAGGGGATGGACGCGCTGCTGGCGACGGTGCAGATGCCGACGGGTATTCCCGTCGCGACGGTCGCCATTAACGGCGGCGGCAACGCCGCGCTGCTCGCCGCTCAGATCCTCGCGGTCGAGGATGCTGATTTGGCGAAGAAACTGGACGATAAACGGGCCGCCGATGCCGCCGCTGTGCTGGCGAAGGACGCGTCCGTTATGGATAATCTGTAATTTTAATTTAAAGGAGATATGCACTATGGAAAAGAAACTTGTTTACACCGGTAAGACTAAGGACGTTTTTGCGCTGGACAACGGCAACTACCTGCTGAAATTTAAGGACGACTGCACCGGCAAGGACGGCGTGTTCGATCCCGGTGAGAATTCGGTCGGCTTGACCATCGAGGGCGTGGGCGACGTCAACCTGCGTATGTCCATCTACTTCTTCGAGAAGATCAACGCCGCCGGCATCCTGACCCATTACGTCAGCGCCGACCTTGCAAACACCACGATGGAGGTTCTCCCTGCGAAGGTGTTCGGTAAGGGCCTCGAGGTTATCTGCCGCTATAAGGCGGTCGGCTCCTTCTATCGTCGCTATTCCGACTACTGCGAGGAGGGCCAGGACCTGCCTGCGTACGTCGAGACCACCTTCAAGAACGACGAGAAGGGCGATCCGCTGGTTACCAAGGACGGTCTTGTTGATCTCGGCGTGATGACCGCGAAGCAGTATGACGATCTCAAGGATATGACCCAGAAGATCACCAAGATCGTTGCTGATGATCTCAAGGAGAAGGGCCTCGAACTGTATGACATCAAGTTTGAGTTTGGTTATGATCCCAATGGCAACGTGATGCTCATTGACGAGATCGCTTCCGGTAATATGCGCGTGTACAAGAACGGTGAGTACGTCGATCCGATGACCCTCAACAAGCTGTTCTTCGCGTAATCATCCCCATCACAGAATTATACCTATCCTAGAGAGGAGTACACCATGGGAGGTTTTTTTGGCATCGTTTCCGAGCAGGATTGCATGGAAGACGTGTTTTTCGGCGTGGACTATCATTCCCACATGGGGACGAAGCGCGCAGGCCTTGCGGCGTATGACCCCGAGGTCGGCTTGCAGCGCAAGATCCACAACATCGAGAACGCGCCTTTTCGTACCAAGTTTGCGGGGATTTTCGACGAGATGCAAGGTACGTCGGCAATTGGCTGTATCAGCGACGCCGACCCGCAGCCGATGCTTATCCGCTCGCATCTGGGCACCTACGCCATCAGCACCATCGGCGTCATCAACAATGCCGATGAACTGATCGACCAATATCTGGGTCGGGTCGGCACGCATTTTGATGCGATGACGGGCGGACGGGTCAATTCCACCGAACTGGTGGCGGCACTCATCAATGAGAAGCCGAGCTTTGTGGAAGGCATCCGCTTTGCGCAGGAGGTTATCGACGGCACTGCCGCGGTACTCATCCTGCGGCAGGACGGCTCCATCATCGTCGCACGGGACAAGCTCGGCCGTCTGCCGCTGCAGGTTGGTCGCCGCGACAAGGATTACAGCGTGTCGCTCGAGTCCTTTGCCGCGCTTAAGCTCGGCTTTGAACCCGAATGCGAGCTTGGCCCGGGCGAGATCGTCGAATTGAAGGTCGGCTCACTGCGACAGCTCGCTGCGCCGGGGGATAAGAAAAAGATCTGTGCTTTCCTGTGGAGCTACTACGGTTATCCCACCTCGGACTACGAGGGTATCAACGTCGAAACGATGCGTTACCGCAACGGCGCGATCCTCGCGCGGCAGGATAAAGAGAACGGCCTTGCGCAGGAGCTCGACTACGTCGGCGGAGTGCCGGATTCCGGCACCCCCCACGCCATCGGCTACGCCAACGAGAGCGGCGTTCCTTTTGCGCGGGCGTTCATTAAATATACGCCCACCTGGTCGCGCAGCTTCACCCCGACCAAGCAGTCGGATCGCAACCGCATCGCGAAGATGAAGCAGATTCCCGTACACGACCTCATTAAGGATAAGAACCTGTTGTTCGTAGACGACTCCATCGTGCGCGGCACCCAGCTCAAGGAAACGGTGGATTTCCTCTACGAGAACGGCGCCAAGGCGGTGCATATGCGCTCGGCTTGCCCGCCGATTATGTATAACTGCAAATACCTTAATTTCTCCCGCAACCGCAGCGAGATGGATCTCATTGCGCGGCGGGTGGTGATGGAGCTGGAAGGCGAGGAGGGCTTTAACCACCTCGACGAGTACAGTGACTCCACCACCGAGCGCGGCCGCAACCTGCGTCGCGCGATCTGCGAACGCTTCAATTTCGCATCGCTCGATTTCCAGTCGCTCGATGGCGTCATCCGTGCCATCGGTCTGCCGGCGGACGAGCTGTGCACCTACTGCTGGAACGGCAAAGAATAAGAAAGGGGTTTCAAAAAATGCACGAAATTTCCAAATCCGATAGCTATGCCGCTGCCGGCGTAGACATTACCGCCGGCTACAAGTCGGTGGAGCTGATGAAAAAACATATCAACCGCACCAAGAACGCGGGTTGCCTCGACGACGTCGGCGGCTTCGGCGGTTGCTTCGGTCTCGATTTGACCGATATTAAAGAGCCGGTGCTTGTGTCCGGCACCGACGGCTGCGGCACGAAGGTGAAGCTTGCCATCCTGATGGACAAGCACGACACCATCGGCATCGACGCGGTCGCGATGTGCGTCAACGACATCATTTGCTGCGGCGCAAAGCCGTTGTTCTTCCTCGACTATATCGCCTGCGGCAAGAACTTCCCCGAGAAGATCGCCGAGATCGTCGGCGGTGTCGCGGAGGGCTGTGTGCAGTCGGGTGCGGCGCTCATCGGCGGCGAGACCGCCGAGCACCCCGGCCTGATGCCCGAGGAGGACTACGACCTTGCGGGCTACTGCACGGGTATCGTGGACAAGTCTAAGATTATCGACAACAAGACGATGGCGGCGGGTGACGTGGTGATCGCTCTGCCCTCGACGGGCATTCACTCCAACGGCTTCTCTCTCTGCCGTAAGGTGTTCGACATCGACAACAATAACCCCGAATTGTACGTGGCGCGCGAGGAACTCGGCGGCCGTACGATCGCCGAGGC
>CAJGCA010000081.1 GCA_904501705.1 Clostridiaceae bacterium
AGGGGGTAACTCTGCGAATACATAGGCTGATGATTGCTGAGGATATGCTTTCTGTCCTTCATACGAGACGGGGCATGATTCCTATGGTCGAGTCAGCCTAAAAAATCGCAAATTTTGTAGTAAATGCTTAAAATACGACCGAAAGGAGAAAGTTTATGGCGCAGCAACCGATGCGTATGGCACTACTCCACAGCACCATTACCGTCGTTGCCCGTGATGGATTGGAGAATACGACCACCAAAGCGATCGCGACCAACGCAAGCGTCAACGAAGCTTATATCTATCGCATTTTTGAAAGTAAGGAAAACCTTTTGCGGGAGGTATTCGCCTATCTCGATAGCGAGCTTGTTGCTCGCTTGCTCGTCCACCTGCCCGTGATGTATATGGCAGGTTGGGATTATGAGACCCGTTGCCGCGCGCTGTTTTCTGCGGTTTGGGGCTTCTTGACGAGCAACCGCGATGAGTGCCTTTGCTATCTGCGGTATTTTTACTCGCCGTACTTCCGCAAGCTTTCGAGTGAGGAGCATCGCGCGCGATATGAGCGCGTCATTGAATTGGTCGAGCCCGCCTTCCGCCCGCGAGCGGACGTGTGGATGCTGCTCAATCATATGCTCAACATTATGCTGGATTTTGTCGTCAAGATCTTTAATGGAGAGCTGAAGGATTCCGATAAGACCGCGAAGCACGTATTCACCCTAGTCTTTGCATCCGTTAAACCCTATTTGAACCATATGGAAAAAACGGTTTCCGAGGAAGGGGAACAAACTCTATGATGAAAAAGATATGGAATATCGTCAAAACCACGCTGGTTTGGCTGGTGGTGGCGCTGGCGGTATTTATGATGATCTTCACGGTCATCTCTGTGACCACCTTTAACCGAAATGATCGAAACCTGTTCGGCTATCGCGCGTACATTGTTAATTCCGATTCAATGAGCAAGACGGATTTTAACGCGGGCGATCTGATCTTTGTCAAGCAGGTCGATCCGTCGACGTTGGTCGAGGGGGACGTTATCACCTACATCTCGCAGGACAGCAACAGCTACGGCGAGAACATCACCCACAAGATCCGCCGCAAGACGGTGGACGCCAATGGGGATGAGGGCTTTATCACCTACGGTACCACCACCGATACCGATGATGCGGTCGTCGTTACATATCCTTATATTATGGGTAAGTACGAGTTTCGCATCGTCGGACTCGGAACGTTCTTCAATTTTCTGAAGACTCCGCAGGGATATATTGTGTGTATTTTCGTGCCGTTTATGCTGCTGATCGTGTACCAGGGCATCAATTGCATCCGCTTGTTCCGCCGTTATAAGCAGGAGCAGATGGAGGAGATGCAGGCCGAGAAAGATAAGATCGAGTCTGAGCGCGCAGAAAACGCGAAAATGCTCGCGGAATTGCAGGCGCTTAAGGCGCAGCTTGCCGGCACCATTCTGCCGACGCAGGACGATAAGCCGGAGATTGAGGAGATCTCGCAGGCAACGACTTCGCCTGCCGTAGAGGAAAGTGAAACAAGCGACGTGACGTGACGTTAAAAGCAGGAGAAAACAATGATCAATGAGTTGGATATCATCACGCTGCTCAGCGTTATGGCCGGATTGGTGCTGCTGCTGGTGCTTAGCGTGGGGTTGGCATCGTCGGTGATGCAATTTCGTCGGGAGCTTCGTTATATCAACGATGAGATCTCCCGCAGCCATCACCGCAGCGAGCGCCGTTATTGGAAAAAACAAAAGCGCCGTCTGTGGATGTCGATCCTTCCCTTTGTTCGCTATACGCGCGACTGAAATCAGCGGTGCACACAACTGGCTGTGCACCAAAAGGATGGGAGCATATGAAAGAAAGCGGTATTTTTCGCAAGATCTGGAATATCTTTACCACAGTGATTGTAATTTTGGTGGTGCTTTGCGCCGTGTTTTTGATGGGCTCGCGCTTGCTCGGTTATCGAGTGTTTAATGTCCTGTCGGGCAGTATGGAACCAAACTACAGCGTCGGCGATCTGATTTTTGTGAAACAGGTCGATCCGAGTGAGGTGAAGGTCGACGACCCGATCACCTTTGTGCTTAATGAGAATTTGGTTGTAGCGACCCATCGCGTCATCAAGATAGACACGGAAAATCAGCGTTTTTATACCAAGGGCGATGCCAACGACATCCCCGACGCGACCCCCGTGCATTTTAATAACCTCATCGGTGTGCCGCAGTTTGCCGTGCCGCTGCTTGGCTACGTGTCCGATTTCGTGCAGAATCCCCCCGGTATGTACATTACCATCGCGGCGGGCGTGCTGCTCATCGTGGCGGTGTTTCTGCCCGATTTGTTGAAAAAGGACGGCACGCAGCCTTCTGCACAGGAGAGCGAGGAGCTCGCCGCGATGCGCGAGGAGCTCGAGGCGACCAGGGCCGCACTGGTGGCGGCTACCACCGAGCAGGTGGACGTACCTATGGGCGAGGGCTGATTCGTTTGGTTTTGAGTTCGTGCTTATTAACAGGAATTCCGATAAGCACGAGTTTGAAATAGATTATTTGAGGAAAGGAGGAAAAGCACATGAAGCTTACCAAGAAAAAGGTGTTTGTCGCGGCTTTGGCGGTGTGCCTGGTGGCGATCCTGTCGATGGGATCGTTGGCGTGGTTCACCGATGCCGATGATGTGACCAACAAGTTCCTCATTGCTGATTCCGAGGACGACACGCCGGATGAGATCTTCTCTGTGGATGTCAAGGAGCGTGTGGATACCGACGGTGACGGCGTGTATGATGCTACCATCGACGTGGCCCCGAATGAGAGCGCGGGCTTTACTTACAAGGATATTCTCCCCGGCGATAAGCTGGTCAAGGAGCCCGTCATTAAGAATACCGGTCACTATGACCAGTATATCCGCGTGACCGTCACCATCTCCGATGCGACCGCGTGGCTCAACGCCGTTGGCGAGAACATTGCGATGAACGGTGTTTTCGTTGGCTTTGACGAGACCAAGTGGAACAACATCAGCAAGGCGATCGAAGGCGAACCTGACACCGTGACGTACGTTCTGTACTACAACGACATTCTGAAGAGTGGCGAAGAGTTTTCCGCTTTCACTCATGTGAAGATTCCGGAGTCCCTGACTCGCGAGCAGGCGGCGACGTTCGGTGGTGATTTCACCATCGATGTTAAGGCGGAGGCCGTGCAGACCGAGAACGTCACACCCAACAATGGCGGCGCCTATGAGGCGTTCCGCACCGTCGGTCTGGCGTAATAGCCGACCGCAAGTTTCTTAGGAGGAAATAACTATGATGAAAACCAAAAGCACCAAGCGTGCTTTACTGAGCAGTGTGCTCGCGCTCGTCCTGTGCGTGAGCATGCTGGTCGGCACCACCTTCGCGTGGTTCACCGACAGCGTTACCTCCGGCAATAACAAGATCGTTGCCGGTAATCTGGATGTTGTTCTTCAGTACAAGACCGATTGGGCTGATGAATGGGCAACTGTCGATGAAAACACCAAGATTTTCAAAGAAGGTGCTCTTTACGAGCCGGGTTATACCGAGGTTGTGTACTTAAGAGTTTCCAATGCCGGTTCTCTTGCTCTGAAATATAACCTGATGGTGAATATTGCGAGCGAGAAAGCTTCAACCAATGTAAACGGTAAAGAGTTCAAGCTCTCAGATTATCTGCAAATCGGCACATATTGCCAAGATGAGTATAGCTCCGGTTTTAACTACGCAGATATTCTGATGCCGACTATGTTTGGCACCCGTGAGGCTGCGCTTTCAAACGTTACACTTGCCAAGCTTTCTACGGCGGACAGCATTGTTGCATCTAATGCTCCCGTTCTTGCCGGCGAGCAGACCGCACAGGTTATGGCCATTGTTTTGACTATGCCCGAAACGGTTGGTAACGAAGCAAACTATGACGCGGCGGTGGCTGCTGCTCCTGAAATCAACCTGGGCATCAACCTTATTGCTACTCAGTACACCGATGAGGAAGACTCCTTCGGCTCTGACTACGATAAGGACGCACAGCCCGTAGTTGTTCGTGCCGCTGGAGAACTGGCAGCAGCACTGACTAGCGACAAAGAGATCATCTCCGTTGTTCTGGCCAACGACATTGACGTTCCCATGGGTTCTCTGGGCACCCAGACTCCCGGCAGCGGCGAGTATAAGCTAGGCGGCGAGAACACAAAGGCTATAGACATCAACTTGAACGGCAAGTTGTTAAATATCACCACTACTTACTGGTCTGCAATTGGTGCAAAGAATGCTAATGCTACCATCACCATCAAGAATGGTTCTATGACCAGTTCTCAGCCTACCGGCACTTGGAACTCTTACGACCTTACCTTTGCAAACTGCAACTATGCTTTCGAGAATGTTGTGTTTGAGAAAGCTGTTGCTTTGAGCAATGAAGGCAAGGCTGTTAACATGAAGAACGTCACCATCAATGAAACTCACGACTACTATGCACTGTGGATCACTGCTGAGGGTCAGAACGTTTCTATCGACGGACTGACTGTCAACAGCCTGGGTCGTGGCATCAAGATTGACGAGCAGTATGTCAGCGCTCCCGAAAAGGTTACCCTGAGCATTTCCAACGCTACCTTCAACACCAATAAGAAGGCTGCCATTATGGTTAAGTCCGCAGCTGGTGCTGATATCGCTCTGAGCGATGTCAACATCGCCGGTGTTGCTGCTGATCCCTTTAATGCTGTTTGGGTAGACGAAGATGCTAGTTCTTATGCCGGCTTGGTGACCGTTAACGGCGGAACTAAAATTGTTGAAGGCAGTGCAGAGGCTCCTAAGGCCAATTCTGTTGCAGCTGGCACCACTGTTACAATGAATAGCGTAATTACTGCTGGTGATCAGACTGTTATCAACAACGAAGGCACTATCGACCTTTCCGGCAAGCCCAATCTGAACGGTGGCGATGTTGTTGTCAATGGCGGTACTGTCGTTACAACTAGTGCTAACTATACCGGTCTGCAACATGCAGGCGAGGTTACTTACAACAATGTAACCTTCGACGGTAGTACTTTCCTGTATGGAGAAAAGGTTGTGTTCAACAATTGCACATTCAACCTGACCACCAACTATGTGTGGACCTATGGTGCTAAGGAAGTTGAATTCAACAACTGCACCTTCAACACTAACGGCAAGGCAGTCTTGATTTACACAGAGGATACAGCATTCTCTGGTGTAGTTACTATCAATGGTTGTACCTTCAACGCAACTGCACCCGCCTATGCTAGCGCAGTTCCTAGTCAGTCTTGCGCAGCTGTCGAAATTGACAGCTCACTGATCAATGGTTCTTACACCGTGAATTTCATTGGTGAGAACGTTGTTGACGCGGACTTTAGTGGTCTCGTTAGAGTTAAGAAAGGCTCCGAGAAAAATAATGTAACAATCAATGGAGCTACTCCTGTAACTCTTCCTTAAATTATAAGTCCGTCCTATCCCTCCCCGTGAGGGATAGGCGGCAAGCAATCTTGCGTTCCCCGATTCTACCTTGGGCCGCCCACCCGCTAACCTCGCAAGGGTGGGCGGCAATCAAAGGGCATAACGGGTTCCCCCTCTGAAGCGGGGCTGTGTTGTGCCTTTTGATTGCCGAATGGCAAAAAGAAAATCAAGA
>CAJGCA010000082.1 GCA_904501705.1 Clostridiaceae bacterium
CAACGCCTGCTCCTCAGGTGGCAACTGCGCAACCAACTCCTCGACCGTCATCTCACCGTCGGTCGTGGTTGAGGGGTTGCCCTCCGGCGCAGCAGGCGTCTGCGTCCGTGCGCGATAATCACGCAGCAGTCCTTCGAGATCCGGCACGACCCCCTTCGGCAGTCGTTCCAAATACTGAATCGGGTCGACAATTTTCGTCTGAAAGAGGTTGTCCAGCGTTTGAATGCTCCGCACCTCGCTGTAGGCGCCCGCTGCACCCACGTCGATCTTGGTGGTGATCAGCAGATCCTTATAATCCTCGCCGTTAAACGGCAGATACCAGTCTCCGTTCTTGTCCGAAATGTGCAGGCTGCGGCTGCCGTACAAGCACACCCAAAATTCCGCCCAGATGCGCGCCACGTCCTCAATGAACGAATAGAAACGATTTTGCGGCAACTGCATCGGCACCGCCGACGCTTCACGGGCTACAACGATTGCCGAGGTGTTATCCGGTCGGATGTCACCCAGTGCCGCTTCATTCGCCCCGCTCTGCGTGAGTGTGTTGCCGATGAGACTGTTGACGAGATTTTCAAACTGCGGCGAGAACGCCGGCGGCTGGGCAAAGGTGATTGGCGTG
Source organism: Clostridiaceae bacterium (assembly GCA_904501705.1). GTDB lineage: Bacteria > Bacillota > Clostridia > Oscillospirales > Acutalibacteraceae > UBA5905. The sequence goes on from CAJGCA010000082.1 coordinate 617, forward strand.
CCGTTTGCACCGTACACCTTGATGATCTGTCCGGGATCGTTGGTCACTTCTCCGGGTACCGCATCGCCGTCCACGATCATGATCGGCATACCGAGGATCATCACCGCCCACGCCGCGGCGGTGTTGGCGCGGTTGATTGCAATCTGATTCGGGATGAGGTTGGTGACTTCACTATCGCCGTACACGCAGTTGCTGCGTGCCTCCCAGCTCATCTTAGCGATGGGATACAGCCGTAGCTTGGTGTCCCACGCCTTGCGCACCGTCGCCTTGCCGCACACCTCCACCGCCATCACACGATATGTATCGCCCTCTTTGTCCCACTCCTTATAAAGTTTGGTCAGCACCAGCGCCTTCTGCGCGTCGGTTGGCTCATTTCTCGCTCGGTCTCCCGCCTGATAGTCGGTCTCGCGATCGGGTTTGATGCTGTCGATTTCGTCCTGCGGCCGACGGTTGCGGCGCATTTCCCGTTTGATTTCGTCGATGCGCTTGCGCTGCGCGAGGATGATATACGGCTGATCCTGCACGCTGTCGAGGTTGGGATCGCCGAAATAGACGTTCTCGATATCCAGCACTTGACAGGCAATATCACCCTTGATTGGGGTCGTTCTCCCCTCGTCGGCGTATAGCCCCGTCATAATGCGGTCATCCCAGTATGTATAAAGGACGCCCGTGCCACCAATATACGCATTGCGCAGCACCGCCGTCTTCTTGTCTTCAAATTTTACGCGTTCCGCCGTTACGCGGAAATAGTCGCTCATCGCGCCCATAATGAGGTTGATCTTCTCGCTTTCAGGCAAGTTGTCCATCGTCCCGCCGCCGGCGAGATCCGCCATCGTCGTGCGGATATGCTCCTGCTCAGTTTTGACGCACGGCACACCGTCGGCGGAATAATTCACCGACACCGATGCCGCACCGACCACCGCCATCTTGTAGTCGCCGATGCGCTTGATGACGTTGTGCTGCAAAAGCGGACGATCCTGCCCGCAATTCGCACCGTGCCACTGGTCGCCGGCGAAAAAACGCTCGTTCATTTTGTTCTGTTCGTACAGCCCGCGCCGTCCGAGCCCGCTCTTAAACTGCGTGCCGGATTTGTATTCTTCCTCAATCTGTGCGGGGCTGTCCCATTTCTTTTCATTCATCACAATCTCTCCTTATCTTCCCCTCCCTTGTCTCCCTGTACAAGGGAGGGGAAAGGATCATCATTCCCACGGTGTCGGCAGGGTATCCCGCCGCGCACCGTGCGGCCGCTTGATACTGCCGCGTTTTTGGTTGTACATCGCCGAGCAAAGCTGCTGGTTGTCGCCGTCGCCTGCACTCTGGGCAATCAGCATACCGACGCCCCACGGCATCACGTTGTAGGCGGTGTCGTCCTCGACGGGCAGTTCGTCGGTGATCTGTGCCAGACGTGTGGCATTCTTGCCTTCGATCCTCAGCACATCCGCGAGGATCACGTTGACGAGCGGCAGACTGCGTTTCATAATCTCCGCGGACTGCTGGGCGTCAACCTCTCCTTTTGGGTTGGTGTAGTTGATAAGGCGCAGCGCCTCATACACCAGATCATTCCCCGTCATTCGGCATCACCTGTTTTTTCGGCTTTCTTGCGCGGCGGCTTCGGTTTATCCTCCACCACGCGCCAGCCCTGCGCGATCAGTTTGTCGCGCTTCCTCTCGGTCGGCACATTTCTGTGCGCGTTGCCGAACTCACTCACCATGTGAAACATATTTCTCACCCTTTCAAAAATACGGCGATACCCGAGGGCGAAAAATCCGCCCTCGGGTGTTTGCTTTAATAGACGTAGGCGTAGATGCCGCCGCTGATGCTGTTCTTGACCACGACGTCATAATACAGACGGTAGTCGAACTTCCACGCGTCAGCGTTGAGGTTGTGCGCAGGATCGAAGATGCGCACCTGCTCGGTCTTCTTGATGAGCGAAGCCGCACGCTTCGGCAACACCAGTGCACCGATGCTCTTTGCCGCCCCCGTGGGAACAAAGCCGCCGATTTCCTGACCCTCAGTAGTGCCATCATTGAAGGTGTAGGCGCTCTTCATGCGGTTGTCCGGCACAGGCAGGATCGCCACGCCGTTATAGCTGTGAACCTTGGTGTTGAGCTCGCCCTTCTTGAAATCCGTGAGGCAAAGCTGACGGTTAAGCTCGGTGGTATGCTGCAGCGCCGCCCACATCTTGCTGTCGACAAACGCGACCAGCTCCTCGTCGTAGCTGATCGCATTCTGAATCTTGCCGATCGCATCGGTGAGGATCTTGAGCGCGCCGTCGCTCGTGTTGCCGGTGACAGTCTGCTCCTTGGTTACCGCCAAACCCGCGAGCTTGGACAGCACGTACGCATCCGTCTCGGGAACGACCTGCGTTCGCATAAACTCGCCCATAATCTGGCCCGCCAGACCGGCCACGCCGGATTCGTCGTTATCCTCGCGATCCAGCATAAAAGTGCGGCCGCGGTCCATCTGCAGGGTGAACGGCGTATGCGATACGGAAATCGCGCCCTGAACAAAACCGGTTTCGCGATCATAGTCGCCGAGACCGGATACGTTCATCTCGGGAATCATAACGGTTTTCGTGCCTACGAATTTGCCGCGCATGTTGTTGTCGGCCATAAAGCCGGTGACCGTTTTTTGTACAAGTGCCTTGTCCAGTTCATCGGTCAGTTTGGTTGCTAGTTCGATAGTGTTAGGCATTTTTTATTCTCTCCTCTGTTATCCCAGCCCGCTCAGCAAGCCTTCCATCATCGCGTCGAGCATCGGATTGGGGCTCTTTTCGGGCGGTTGTGCCGCCTGACTGCCCACCGACGCCGCTGCTGCCTGTGCCTGCTGCTGCTTGGCTGTGTCGATTTTTTTGCTCTCCGCCCGCTCGTGACGGAGAAGCGCGTCATACAGGGATATGTTTTTATCAACCGCCATCTTGACCACGGCCTTTGGCAGGTCGCTGAACTTCCCGTATTCGGGGAATTCCGCCTGCAGCTCGATGAAATCGCTCGCCAGTCGGTCATTGAGGCTGTTTTGCGCCGCCTGTTTAGCGGCTTTCTCCTCTTCCTGCGCCTGCTTATAGGCGGCATTCTGCTTTTGCTGTTCCAGCTCGAGCAGACGCTTTGCGATGCTCTCGTTTCCGTCCGCTTCCTCGAGTAGACGGTTGTAGATTGCATCCTCGTTCGCCTTATACAGGTCGTTGATGAATGTTTTTACATCCTTGCCGCAGTCGCTTGCCAGTCGGTGCAGCTTCTCGTGGTACATCATCCCACGTTCGATCTGTTCCTTGGCTTCCTCGGCGGTGAGGTTCACATCCTCACCCTTGTACCTGACAGAAAGAGCGAATGGTTGCGCTTCCGGTTCTGCGTCCTCCTGCGCAGGCGTGGCGACCTGGGCAGCGGTGCTCGCTTCCTCTTCGGCTGTGGTGTCCGTCGTCTCCGCATCCTCGGTGGCCGTCCCTGTGGCGGTCTCCTCGTCGGCGGTGGCGACGTTGTTCTCGTCTTCGGGTGCAGGCGTGACGACCTGCTCCGTACCGACGATCGCGTCGTTCTCGTTCATAAATAGATCTTCCTTTCATCTCGGCATGGCGACCGAGTTATTGGTTGTTTTCGAGCAGTGCGGCGGGGTCGATCGGTGGCTGCTCATCACCGTCATAGCTCCAGAAGTTTTCGAGCTCTCTTTGCGCCTTTAACCGTTGCATCTTCCGCTCGGGGCTCTCCTCCGCCCGCTCAGGCGACGGCTTTTTCTCGCTGCGTTTTCGCAGCAGACTTTTCAATTTTCGCAACATTTCTCTTGCTCCTTCCTTTATCCCCAACCGCCGCGGAAATCATCCACCGTCAATCCCTCGCGGCTGACGCGCGGCGGCTTCGGCTTGTCCACACTCGGGCGGAACGTCTTGACATCTTCCATCGCATAACGCAGCGCGTCCATCAGATGGTTGTCGCGATCCTCGGGCTCGTTCTGGCGGTTGCCTGCTCGATCGGTCGCCCAACAATAAGCGGCAAGCTCTGTCGCTGTGTTCTTGCACGCAGGATGCACGATGATGCGGTATTCCTGTATCATCGCAATACCGTTTCGCACGCTGTCTGCGCCTTTAACCGACGGTTGCAGACGCCCGACACCCAGCCGCCGCAGCTCATCGTTGCTCTTCGGCTCGGCGCAGTCCGCGCGGATGCGCTCCTTCTGATAGCCTTTGCGGATGATCATCGCGGCAATATCGCTGTTGAGCATCTGCACGGCGTAATGCTCGTCGTATACGTAGAGCTCCTTCGATATCGGGTTGACCATCGCGGCGATAAACGCCGTCGGGTCGTTGGTGTATCCGTAATCAAGACCAAACACGTGACGCCATTGCCACGGCGTGTCTTTGGCAATTTCTTTGCGGTCGAACGCCCGAACCTCCCAATTCTCGAACACCAGTCCTTCGGTGACGCCCCAGTTGCCCAAGCCCGCCACGTCGTATTGGCGCGGATTTTGCTCCCGCATTCGCTCATAGATTGCGCGGTCGGCGTCGTCGAGGAACTCGTTGCACAGATAATTGGTGGTGATCGCTAGGGTGTCCTCCCGCTCGGCATCGAAGAATCGCTTTTTCAGCCAGTGTGTATCACGCCACGGGTTGAATGTCAGCGTTGTCTGC
>CAJGCA010000083.1 GCA_904501705.1 Clostridiaceae bacterium
CGTGCGGTCGGGCGGGATCTGACCCTCGCACAGTACGATGACATGCGATCCGGGGATGTTTTTGGTGTGCAGCCAGATATCGCTGCCCTTCGCCGTGCGCAGGGTCAGGCGATCGTTCTCGAGATTGTTGCGCCCGACGAGGATGGTAAACCCGTCGTCCGAGCGGAAGGAAAGCGGTTTGAGCGGCGCGCTCTTTTTCTTCGGCGCGTTCTTCTGCCGCCGCAGATAGCCCTGTTCCTCGAGTTCGGTGCGCAGTTCATCCAGTTCCCGCAGGCTCGTCGCGCGGGAGAGCGCATCGAATATCGTGTCGATGTAGACCAGTTCTGCTTCACCTGCCGCGATGCGGTCAGTCAGCATTTCCTCCGCGGTCTGCGCCTTGCGGTACAGCTTGTAATAACGGCGCGCATTGGCGTTGGCAGACAGCGCAGGGTCAAGCGGAATGGTGATGAGCGCGCAATTTTCATCAAAGTAGTTGACGACCTCTGCCTTGTCCGCCCCTTGCGTAATGAGATGCATATTCGCGTTGATGAGGTCACCGTACAGCCGCAAAGTATCGCGGTCGGCAGCGGCGGCAAGCTCTTGTCTCTGATTGGCGAGTTTGCGTGTTACGCGCTCTGCGGTGCTCGTCAGCACGCGCAACAGATCGTGAGAGTGCACGCGGATGCGCTCGGCGGCAGCACGGCGCGCATAGAACGCGTCGAGAAGCCCGGAGAAGCTTTCCACTTCTTGCCCGCGCGCTTCGAGCCCATATTGAATGATGGGTTGAAAGCTATATTCCAGCGGTGTGCCGTCGGGCTTTGTCAGTAGATAGGGCACACCGATCTCGGTCGCCGCCGCTTGTGTGCGGCGGATGCAGTCGGTAAGTTTCTCCCATTCCGCTTTCGTCAGCTCGCTTATCTGCGGGTCGCGCCCGCCGCAGGCGCGGTAGGCGATCTCGCGGCAGGAGAGGGGCGATAAGCCTTGTGAGAGGGCGAGCAGCGCCTTAGAGAGCGGTGCGTCCTTGCCATTCTTTACCGCCGTTGTCAGTTCCTCAGGCGTGTGGCGGGAGAGATCGAAACGTCCCGCGGGTGCGGGCGGCGCTTCGTACCGCATCCCCGGTAGCACGGGGCGTACCGAGGACATATCAGGGTAGATGCGTTTGATCGCGTCGATGATGATGCCGTCGGGGCCGACGAGGATGATGTTGCTGTGCCGTCCCATAATCTCCACCGCCAGCGTCAGCCGCACGGGGTCACCGAGCTCGCTGATGCAGTCGAAGTCGAGATATAAGGCGCGCTCAAAGCCCTCCTGACGGATGCCCGCGAGTCGCCCGCCCGTCAGCCGCTTGCGCAGCAGCATACAGAACATCGGCGGCTGTGCGGGATTTTCGGGAGTTTCTATGGTAAAATGGATGCGGGGCGCAGCGGCGTGCGCCGACAGGTACAGCCGTTCGGCACCGCCGCGATAGCGCAGGGCGATGATGAGCTCTTCCCGTTCGGGCTGATAGATCTTATCCACCCGCGCTTCGGGCAGAGCCGCAGTAAGCTCGCGCCGCAGGCAGGCGAGGAAAGCACCGTCCAGTGCCATAGGGGATCACCTCACAGTGTTGTAGGGAGCGTTATCATAGTATGCGGTAACGGCCAGAGTGGGGAATGCGTCGTTAAGCCAGTGGCAGAGTGTGTCGACGATCGACACCTCGGTGGCATAGTGCCCCGCCTCGATGACGGTGACGCCGAGGGCGTTCGCCTCCAGCCATTGGTGGTGGCGCACCTCGCCCGAGACGAAGGCGTCGATCTCACTCGCGAGCGGGGTAATGAAATCCCCGCCGCTGCCGCCGCATACCGCGACGGTGCGGATGAGCCCGCCGCCGTTTACGCGCACGGCGGTGTCGAGCACCTCGGCAACCATTTTCGCGAACGCGTGCGCATTGGTCGGCTCGCTAAGCTGCCCGATGCGGCAGAAGCCGTCCTTGGTTGCGCGTAGGTCGGTCAGTCCCAGCCGCGCGGCGAGGACGTCGTTGACGCCGCCGACCGCCTTGTCGGCGTTGGTGTGAACGGAAATGACGTCGATCCCCGCCGCGGCGAGCGCGTAGGGGATGCTGTCGCTTGCCAGGACTTTAAGCGGGGAGAAGATGACGGGATGGTGGGTGACGATGAGCTCGGCACCGATCGCCTTCGCCGCCTCGATCGCGCCGACGGTGGCATCCAGCGTAACCAGCACGCGGGTGACCTCGCGGTCGGGACTGCCGATGAGCAGCCCCGCGTTATCCCACTCCTCCGCAAGGGAGAAGGGTGCTTTAGCATTCAGACATTCTATGATCGCGCGGTTGGTCATAAAACCGCCTCCTTAGGATAAGCTATTTCTTGCTCATTTTACCACGGATGCGGCAAAAAAACAACCCCCGCGCGCGGTATCGCACGCGGGGGGAAGCTTATACTGTTTGCAGAGCCTTTTTCTCGGCGCGAAGCTCGTAGAAGATTTTCACCATATTGATGAATTTCATCGTGAGTCGCCCGTCCTCGGGATAGCAGCGGTAGATGTCTGTGCCGTGCTGGATCTCGAAGTATTTGCCGGGGCCGAAGGGCAGGGTGGGGATGTTGGCGACGGACACCGTCAGATCGACCGCCTCGTCGCGGATATCGCCGCGCAGGTGGAAGCCATCCTTTGACAGATGGATATGCGCCTTACCGACCTCGATGAACCTATCCGCTTTGGGATCGATCATATGGATGATCGCTTGATTTTCGAGACTGTTTTCGATTCCCTTGCGAATCTTGTCCTTAAGCTGCTGATAGATGAGACGGCTCCAGTCGGAGACGTACCGCAGCTCCTCACCCAGTCCGCGGTAATTGTGCATCAGGGCGTAGTCGTCGACGACCTGCTCATAGCCGCAGGCAGTGCAGGCGATGGTGCTGTGGTCCCGTACCTGCATTGCAAATTCCGTCTTGCAGTGGGGACACTGATATAGCACGTTTTCCAGCCCGTCGATGACGGCGTTATTCTTGTATTTGACCCGATGCTCCTCCTGCTCACGGTATGCATCGAACAGGATCGCCTCGTCGGTCTTTCGCTGTACCTCGTCGAGCTCCATTGTCGCGAGCGTTTCTTTATCGAAGAGTTTGTAGATATCCATATAGGTTCGACCGGGGCGAAGCCCCTTGGTCCATTTTGGCATCACGAAATAGGTGCCGCTCGTGCGTGCGACGTACACATCCGTCTCCAGCCATTTAAGAAACTTGTAGGTCGCCGCAGGTATCGGCGTGGAGAGTCCGTCCTCGCACATTAGTCCGGCGGGGTAGATCACTACCGGCTCACCGCTTTCGATGACCGCCTTGATGCGCTTGAGATCCCGCACGGCGGTCTGGAACTGTTGCTTGGGGATGACTCCCATTTTATTGAGAAAGCCCTTGATCGGCAGAGAGTTGTAGAAGGAGTGGCTGATGACGAAGGACATGGGGCGATGGGTCGCGTCGATAAGGTTGACGAAGTCAAACGCCGCTTCGTGGTTGGCGATGACAACAAACGCCCCTTTCTTGTTTTTGATCTCGTTGCGCAGCATCTTACGCTTGAACACGAATGTGGCGAAATTCCAGGATGCAAACTGCGCGATTCGATAGCACAGCCGATTTGGCTTGAGATACTCCATCGTCATTACCCCCTTCTGCTTGTTGCTGCATCAACATTTTACCATAAAGTACGACAAAATGCAAAGGGTTTCGCGCATTTACGCAAAGAAAAAAGTCCTGTGCCGTAGCACGGGACTTTTCGGCTTATTCTTGCGAGAACATATCCTTGCCGACGCCGCATAGCGGGCAGACCCAATCGGCGGGTACGTCCTCCCACTTGGTGCCGGGGGCGATGCCGTTGTCGGGATCGCCGACGGCATCGTCGTAGACGTAGCCGCACACATCGCATACGTATTTCATCCAAATCCCTCCTTTTCTGTTTATAGTATATCCGAAACGGATAAAAAATTACAACAATTCTTTTGCGAGCGCCTTGATCTGTGTGGTGCTCGCCTCATTGAGAGCGGCGTTGATCGTCACGGTGGTGTCAGTGTAGTTAAGCTCGCTGCCCTCAAGCATCTTTTTAATGGTTTTGGCGGCGGCGGGTGCCCAGGTGCCGTTTTCGATGATGCCGATGAGGCGGTTTTTGTATCCGCGCTCGGTCAGATCGTGGATGAACTCCCGCATAAAGGGGAAGATCTCGCCGTTGTAGGTGGTGGTGGCGAGCACCAGCTTGCCGTAGCGGAACGCATCCTCCACTGCCTCAGCCATATCGCAGCGCGCGAGGTCGTTGATAACGACCTTCGGGCAGCCGCCCGCAGTCAGTTCCTCGGCGAGCAGCTCGACCGCCTTTTTGGTGTTGCCGTAGACCGAGGTATAGGCGATGACCACGCCTTCGCTCTCCACGCCGTAGGACGACCAGACGTCATACAGGCCGATGTAATAGCCGAGGTTGTCGGTGAGCACGGGCCCGTGCAGCGGGCAGACGATCTTAATGTCCAGCGCGGCGGCTTTCTTCAGCACTGCCTGCACCTGTGCGCCGTATTTGCCCACGATACCGAAATAGTAGCGGCGTGCCTCGCACGCCCAGTCCGCCTCGACGTCCAGTGCACCGAACTTGCCGAAGCCGTCGGCAGAGAACAGCACCTTATCCGCAGAGTCGTAGGTCAGCACGACCTCGGGCCAGTGCACCATCGGTGCGGCGATAAAGGTGAGGGTATGTTTGCCCAGCGACAGTGTGTCGCCGTCCTTGACGAGCAGGCGGCGGGCGGAATAGTCTACGCCGAAATACTTTCCCATCATCACCGACGCGGCAGCCGAGGACACGATGATCGCCTCGGGGTAGGTCTCCGCGAAGGTGCGGATGTTCGCGGAGTGGTCAGGCTCCATGTGCTGCACGATGAGGTAGTCGGGGGCTCTGTCCCCGAGCGCCACGCGGATGTTCGCGAGCCATTCGTCACCGAATCGCGCGTCCACCGAATCCATCACGGCGATCTTGTCGTCGAGGATGAGGTAGGAGTTGTACGCCATTCCGTTCGGCACGTCATACATCCCCTCAAAGAGGTCAATGGCGTGGTCGTTTACGCCGATATAGCGAATATCGTTTGTGATCATAGATTTAATCTCCTTATCCAAGTAATACATCAAAAAACAGCATCAAACAGAAGCCCGCGAGCAGGGAATAGGTCGCGCCGCGTTCACTGCCGTGTGCGTGGGTTTCGGGGATCATCTCGTCGCTGATGAC
>CAJGCA010000084.1 GCA_904501705.1 Clostridiaceae bacterium
GCGGAATCCTGTACGGGTGGCTTGCTCGCCTCCCGCTTGACGGGTGTCCCCGGCTGCTCCCGGGTGTTCGGCACGGGTGTCGTGTCCTATTCGTGGGACTGTAAAAAGCAGATGCTTGGTGTGTCGGCAGATACACTGGAGAATCGCGGGGCCGTCAGTGCCGAGACTGCCCGCGAGATGGCGGACGGTATTCGCCGCCAGGCGGGCGCAGATATCGGCATTGCGATCACGGGCGAGGCAGGTCCGCAAGCGGCGGAGGATAAGCCCATCGGTACGGTGTTTGTTGCGCTCGCGGATGCGAAACGCACATGGGTAAAGCAACTGCAGTTGGATGCTGCGACGATGGATCGCGCGGCGATCCGCCGTGTAGCCGCGTCGTATGGCTTGGATCTTTTGCGGCGCTATTTGCAGGCGTATCCGACGGTGATGGCGGGTGGCGAGCGGCATACGGATTATACCGAGCGTCGGCGGCAGGATTCCGAGCCGCAAACAACGGGTCGTCGCTTAGCGACCGCGGTGCTGCCGTGGCGAGGCAATCGCCGAATGCGTTTGCTAAAGGTGACGGCGTGGGCGGCATCGTTGGTACTGTTGGTCGTCGGCGTGTTGGCGGTGTACAACCGCATTCTTACCCCGATCGCTAACCGCGAACTGCAGGATGATTTGGCGGATCTGTATTGGGACAGCACCTCCGATTTGACGACGGGAAAGCCTGCGGATGGTAGCTACCCCGTTGGGATGACCGCCCAATTCCGCAGTTTATATGATATTAACGAGGATATCGCGGGGTGGATACGCATCCCTGAGACCGCAATCAATTATCCCGTCACGCTGTATGCTGATGAGTATTATAACAATCACAACTTCAATGACCAGTATTCCGTTTACGGACAACCGTATTTCTATGAGTGGAATACGCGCGACACCCTACAGACCGATGATGTGTTGGCGATCCGCGGCAACAATACCCGCGACGAGCAGATGTTTTCCTCACTGCTGTCCTATTGTCGCATCGCTTATCTGCGTGAGCACCCCGTCATCGAAATGAACACGCTCTATTCTACGGCTTGGTGGGAGATATTCGCTGTTGCTGTGGTGGACGAGCGTGAGCGCGCTTCGGAGTTTGAGTATTTCTGCCCGAATTTTGCGGATGAAGCGGCATTTTTTTCTTATATCGAGAAGCTCAGCCGCCGTTCGCTTTTCCTTTCGGATAGCAAGCTGACAACCAAGCAGCCGGTGTTGCTGCTTGTCACCAATGCGGAGAAGGAATATGGATTTACGGGCGCACGTGTGGTGATTGCCGCGCGACAAAAGACCGCGGATGAACCGAGCGGGAATTATTCGGTGAATTATCAGATGCAGTGGCCTGCTGCGTACGCGCGGCGCACTACCATGCGCGCGACTCTGATTACGACCGCTACGACGACGCAGTCGACCACCACAACGACGGCGGTGACCACCTCGACCACGACGGCTTCTGTGACCGAAACGACGAGCACAACGGTTGAATCGAGCGCCTCGACGACTTCGTCGGTGGGGGAGAGCACGACGAGCTCTTCCACAGAGGCGGCGGACGACGTGACCACTACCCTGCCGACCGCAGACGACGAAACTGAGTATACGGAGAATAACGACGATGATCATCTTGGGAATTGACCCCGGCTACGCCATCATCGGTTGGGGCGTTATCCGCTATGAACGCGGACGGTTCGTGCCGATCGACTTCGGTGCGATTACGACCCCTGCGAGTATGCCGTTTACGCGGCGACTGGAGTGCATCTATGATGAGCTCACCTCGGTACTTGAACAGCATAAGCCCGACGCGGTGGCGATTGAAAAACTGTATTTCCAGAACAACCAGAAGACCGCTATCGATGTTGCACAGGCGCGCGGGGTGACGATGCTCGCCATCCACAAGAGCGGCGTGCCGATTTACGAATATACCCCCCTGCAGGTCAAGAGCGCCGTCACCGGCTTCGGTCAGGCGCAAAAACCGCAGGTGATGGAGATGACCAAGCGACTGCTGCGGCTTAAGGCCGTTCCCAAGCCCGACGACACCGCCGACGCGCTGGCGATCGCAATCTGTCACGCGCAATACGGCGGCACGGCGCTCAAACTATCCTTAAGAACGGAGAAGTGATTGTATGCTGTACAGTGTAAAAGGCGAACTTATTCATATCGAGCCGCGTGTGGCGGTGATCTGCTGCGGCGGCGTGGGCTTTCGCTGTCAGATCACGATGAACACCGCGCGCCAACTGCCGTCTGTTGGCAGCGAGGCGATGCTGTATACGATGATGAACGTACGCGAGGATGCGATCGAGCTGTTCGGCTTTGCTACGCAGGAGGAGCTCGCGAGCTTTAAGCAGTTGACCTCCATTTCGGGTGTTGGCCCGAAGGTGGGTCTGTCCATTCTGTCGGAGCTATCCCCTGAAAAGGTCGCGCTTGCGGTTGCCGCGGGCGACTATAAGGCGCTGACCAAGGCGGCGGGCGTCGGTCCGAAGCTCGCCCAACGCATCGTGTTGGAGATGAAGGACAAGGTAAAAGCGCTTACATCCTCATCAGGCGGCTTCGATATGCCGTCCGGCGGCGTGGTATCCGCCGCGGGCAACGCCGCGCAGGCGGTGGATGCGCTGACGGTGCTCGGCTTTACTGCGGGCGAGGCGTCGGCGGCGGTCGGCAAGCTGGATAGTGCCCTGCCGGTGGAGACGCTGGTGCGCGAGGCGCTCAAGATGCTGGCGCGCCGCGGGTAAGATATGATACGAAGGATTTGAAAGGGGGCGGATGCCCGTGTTTGCGGATTGCGTGATCGTCGGCGGCGGTGCCGTCGGTTTGGCTGCGGCGTGTCATTTGGGGCGTGCTGCCGCCGAGCAACAGAAAAGTAAGACCATTTTGGTGCTGGAGAAAGCCCCCCGCGTCGGCAAAAAACTGCTCGCGACGGGCAATGGCACCTGTAATATCACGAATATGACCGCATCGCGGGAGAAATACCATGGCGACCCGGCACTTGCCGAGCGGATGCTGGCGGTGTGCTCGCCTGCGCAGACGGTGGAGTTCTTCACCTCAATCGGGGTGGACTGCGTTGTCCGCCCCGACGGTAAGGTATACCCTGCGTCGGAACAAGCGGCGGCGGTGCTGGATGCCCTTCGGCTGGAAGCGGCGGCGCTTGGCGTGGAGACACGATGCGACACCCCAGCGACGGCGATCACGCCGTCGCGCGACGGGTATCGGCTGACGACACCCGATGGCGACGTCACCGCTCGTCAGGTGCTTGTGTGTGTCGGCGGTGCGGCGGCGCCCGCGCTCGGCGGCAGTGCCGAGGGCTATCGCCTGCTCACTGACCTCGGCTGTGAAAAGACGCCGTTGTTCCCCTCGATCGTGCAACTGCGCACCGCCACCGACTTCGTGCGGGCGGTGAAGGGGATCCGCGTGGACGGCGAGATCTCTCTGCGCCTCGACGGCAATACGCTTGCCACAGCGAACGGAGAAATTCTGTTTACCGACTACGGTCTGTCGGGTCCTGCGGTGATGGGTATTTCCCGTCACGCCGCGGACTGGGAGCGCCGTAAAAAGGGCGAATTGACCGCTGTACTCAATTTACTTCCTGCTTGGGATATGGATACACTGACTGCCCGCATCGTGGCGCGTAGCCGTCTGCGTGGGCGTAAGTTGGAGGATCTGCTGACGGGACTGCTGCATAAGCGCGTCGGGCAGACGGTGCTGCGGGTGGCGGGGGTTACGCCGCTTGACCGTCCTGCTGACACTCTCACCGCGCAGGAATGCGCGCGTGTGGCTGCGGTCATCCGCAGTTGGGAGATTCCCGTCACGGGTACGCAGGGTTTTGGTGGTGCGCAGGTGACGGCGGGCGGTATCGACCCGTCGGCGTTTGACTCTGCGACGCTGATGCACCGTCGCCATCGTGGTTTGTACGCAGCGGGTGAGGTACTGAATGTGGACGGCGACTGCGGCGGGTATAATCTGCAGTTTGCGTGGAGCAGCGCCTATGTCGCCGCACGTGCTATCTCCGCGGCTTGGTAGGAGGAACAGTATGTTGCGTATTATCGGCATATCGATGCCGTTATCCTATACCGAGGATGACCTGCGCCGCCGTGCGGCGGCGGTGCTGGGAATCCCACCTGCGGGTGTGCTGACCTGCCGCTTAGCGAAACGGTCGGTGGATGCCCGTAGGAAAGAGAACGTGCACTTTGAGATCGTCGTCGACGTGACAGTGGAGAATGAGGCGGCGGTGCTCGGCGGCAAAAAGTGCCGCCGTGCGCAGGTGTCGGTCGTGACATCAAAGCCGTATATTATCGAGCCCTTATCGATACCGCCTGCCGTCCCGCCTGTGGTGGTGGGCAGTGGCCCTGCGGGTCTGTTCGCTGCGCTGACTCTGGCACGCGCGGGTGCGCACCCGATCCTGCTCGAACGGGGCGGGGACGTGGACAGCCGTCGTCGCGCGGTGGACACCTTCCGTCAAACGGGCGTGCTGGACACCGCGTCCAACGTGCAGTTCGGCGAGGGCGGCGCGGGAACGTTCTCTGACGGCAAGCTCAATTCGGGCATCAAGGACCCGCGCAGCCGTTCGGTGCTCGAGACCTTCGTGCAGGCGGGCGCGCCTGAGGCGATTCTATGGCAGGCAAAGCCGCACATCGGCACCGATGAACTGATCAAGACCGTGCGCGGTCTGCGGCAGGAGATCCTGCGTCTCGGCGGGCAGGTGCGGTTTTTCACGCAGGTGACGGATCTCGTCATTGAGGGCGGGGCACTGACCGCTCTGCGGCTCGCCACCCTAGAGGGTGAGGAGGAGATCCCTTGCGAGCGGGTGATCCTCGCGATCGGACACAGTGCCCGCGATACAATGGAGATGCTGTGCCGCCGCGGCCTGCCGATGGAGCAAAAGCCCTTTGCCGTCGGTGTGCGTGTTGAGCATCCGCGGGCAATGATTGATGAGAGCCAATATGGCCGCGCCGCGGGGCATCCCGCGCTGGGCGCGGCGGATTATAAGCTCAGTTGCCGTCCCGACGGCGGGCGGGGGGTCTACACCTTCTGTATGTGTCCCGGCGGCGTGGTGATCGCGGCGGCGTCCGAGGAGGGCGGCGTGGCGGTCAACGGGATGAGCGAGCACGCGCGGGATGCGGA
>CAJGCA010000085.1 GCA_904501705.1 Clostridiaceae bacterium
CATCAAAACTGGTTCCGACGCAGAGTGCCGCGCACTGCTGACCGAGAACGTATCCGGTACTGTTCCGGTAGCTTCCTATGTCGAGGGCCGCGTCCGCACCGCATGGGATCGCGAGGGCATCACAAGCCGCGTGAGAAAGACTTTCATGAAGGGCAACGTCAAGATCGGTTATGAGATCAGCGCATCCGGTGCTATCGTTCACACTGAGGCGGCTAACACCGCAGTAACAGAGGAAACCCTGACCCTCGGAATCGTCACACTGGTTCCCCAGTCCATCAAGAAGTGGATCTCCATCTCTGATGAGGTCTATGATCTCGCAGGCGAGGAGTTCCTTGATTACATCTACGACGAGCTGACCTACAGAATCGCGAAGAAACTGGCAGACGCGATCGTCGCTGACATCGAAGCATGCGGCACTGTTTCCACTGGTTCCCTTCCCGCTGTTCCGAAGATCACATCCACAACCGTTACACTCGGCCTTGTGGCTCAGGCACTCGCAGAGCTGTCCGATGAGGCTGCTAACCCCGTCATCATGATGAATAAGTCCACATGGGGCGCATTTAAGGCGGCACAGGCAGCAGGCAATTTCGGTTACGATCCCTTCGAGGGCCTGCCCGTCGTATTCAACGACACAATCAGCGCGTTCTCCGCAGCTACCACGGGCGTGACTTATGCGATCGTCGGCGACCTCGGCCTCGGCGCACAGGCTAACTTCCCGAATGGTCAGGAAATCGAAATCAAGTTCGACGACAAGACCAAGATGGAATATGACCTGATCAGAATCCTCGGTCGTGAGTATGTTGGTCACGCAGTAGTCGCTCCTAAGGCGTTCTGCAAGATTTGCCACTGATCGATTGATGCATAGGAGGTGTGAATGAAGGTTTTTGTTGCTATCCCGTCGTTAGATACTGTCCCCGCTCTTTTCTGCCAGTCGCTCGCATTGCTCCAGAGGGCGGGGGATACTATCGTAGGCTTCCAAGTCGGCTCGCTTGTCTATAACGCTCGGAATGAGCTTGCGAGGCAGGCGATCAAATCAGAGGCCGACTGGGTGTTATGGTTGGATTCGGATATGGTTTTTGAGCCCGACCTGTTAAAGAAGATGTTAAAGGTCTGTGAGGAGAACGACATTGATTTCCTGACAGGCCTTTGTTTTAGGCGGAAACCTCCATACACGCCGACACTGTTTGACCGTCTCGACAAGATGGAGCACGGCGCGAGCTACACCACTATCATGTCAGTTCCGGAAGGACGCTTCAAAGTCGGTGGCTGTGGCTTCGCGGGTGTGCTCATGTCTACGGATGTACTGATGTCCGTGGCGGCACGATTCGGCGGGCGGATGTTTGACCCGCTTGAAGGTTTCGGCGAAGACGTCAGCTTTTGTTGGCGGGCTAGACAGTGCGGCTATGAGATATGGTGTGATTCGGATATTGAGCTCGGACACATCGGAAGCATGGTCGTCACGAGAGAGTTTTTTGAAGCATACAGCGAAGGACACAAGCCATGATTGAGAGAGTAAAACTTGCGCTTAGAATCACGACATACGCGTTTGATCAAGAGATAGCTGACCTTATTGATGCGGCACTTAGGGACCTGGGGATAGCAGGCGTCACGAATGACGACATTACAGACCCGCTTATCATTCAGGCGGTAGTCACGTACTGCAAATGCCATTTCGGACAGCCCGATGATTACGATCGTTTGAAAGCGTCCTATGACGAACAGAAAGCGCAGATGTCAATGGCTACGGGGTACACGACATGGACAGGAGCACAGTGATCACGCTCATCGGCGCGACAAGGACGCAGAACGATTACGGAGTTTGGGAGTTGACCAAAACGGTCCGCGATGTGTTCGCGCAAGTCGATTCCGTGACGCGCGCGGAGTTCTTCGAGGGCGGGCGAAACGGTCTCAATCCTGAATACAAATTCACGATGTTCGCGGGCGACTACAACCGCGAGACAGAGCTGATTTATGACGGAGAGCCATACGCCATTTATCGGAGCTATCACGGGCGGAATGATACCGTCGAGCTGTATGCGGAGCGGAAAGGCGGCACGAATGGCGGAGTTTGACATTGAAAAAGCCGTCAGTGATATTCTTGCGGAATATTCCGTGGATGTCAGCAAGGCGGCAGAAACGGCGATTACGGCAGTCGCAAAAGAAGCCACTAAGAAGCTGAAGCAGTCCGCGCCTCGCAGAACGGGCAAGTATGCCAAAGGATGGGCGAACAAGGTCGACAAGGGCTTTATGACCGTCGAGGCTGTGGTCTACGGCAAGACGGGCACGTATCAGCTCGCTCATCTGTTGGAACATGGTCACGCCAAGCGAGGCGGCGGTCGTACCGCTCCAGTCGTCCACATCGCGCCCGTCGAAGATTGGGCAGTCTCCGAAGTCCAGAAACGGATAAAGGAGCAGTTATGACCTATAAAGAAATCAAAACAATAGTCGGTTCTATCGGCTATCCGACGGCGTACTATCAGTTTCCTGAGGGGACTGAACAGGCGCCGCCTTTTATTTGCTTTTTTTATCCGTCAAGCGCGGATATGAAGGCAGACGACAGCAACTATCAGAAGATTGAACATCTTGTGATTGAGCTGTACACGGAAACCAAAGATTATGATGCGGAATCCGCAGTCGAGACCGTACTTGCTGAACATGATATGGTATGGGATCGAAGCGAGACAAGCATTGATTCAGAACGAATGTATGAGGTCGTCTATGAGATGGACGTCGTCATTACAAAGGAGAACGATAATGGCTAATAAGATTAAATACGGTCTTAAAAACGTACATTATGCAGTCGCCACGATTGCCGCAGACGGCACGGCGACATATGCGACGCCCGTCCCGGTGACTGGTGCTGTTAATCTGAGCCTTCCGGCACAGGGCGACAACTACACGTTTTATGCTGATGACGCCGATTATTTTACAGTAAACGGAAATAACGGCTATCAGGGTGATCTTGAGATTGCGCTGGATAATGACGATTTCCGGCAGGACATCCTTAACGAAATTGCTGATTCTAAGGGCGTGCTCGTGGAAGATGCAAACTCCCCGATCGTTCACTTCGCGCTTCTTTTCCAGTTCACAATGGATCAGCAGGCGCGTAAGTATGTTCTCTACAACTGCACATGCGGACGCCCTGACGTAGCAAGCTCGACAAAGGGCGAGAGTATTGAAGCGAAAACAGTGACGCTTCCGATCACGGCGAAGACGATCTACAACGCTTCCCTTCAGAAGCATATTGTCAAGTCCAGCACCAAAGAGGACACTGACAGTACTACTTATGCCGGATGGTATACCACTGTTTATGTTCCCACAGCTGCTACAACGACCTAATAAGGGGGCAAGATGTACGGAGAGATTAAGATCGGCTCAAAAACGGTAGGGATGCTGTCAAACGCGGCGTCCCTTTATGTCTACAAGAATATCTTCCGTGAGGATTTTCTGAAGAAACTGCAAGAAGAAAAGCCCGACGAAGATCTGTTCCAGAAGATGGGATTCGTCATGGCGAAGATGGCAGAGGTCGAGAAGCCTTCCGAACTGATGAAGATGAACATTGACAGCTTTTATGATTGGCTGGCAGATTTTGATCCGCTCGATGTGGTCCTCGCTACGGAAGACATCTCTAAGTTATATCTCGCAAATAAGGACGGTTCGAGCGTCCCAAAAAACGTGGGCGGATGACCGACCGCCCTTTTACAACGGGATTATTCATGCTCCGATGTTTCGAGATTGGTCTGAACATTAATGACCTTCATTATCTCGAAGAAGGGCAAGTAATAGATATGATTATTGAGCGCGGAAACGATAACTGTGAATGGTCACAGGTCGCTACGCAGAAAGATATTGATAGGTTCTGATATGGCTGGAAGTCGCATAAAAGGTATAACCATTGAAATCAATGGGAATACCACAAAACTGCAACAATCGCTTAGTGGCGTAAATAAGGACCTCAAGAATACACAGGATGCGCTAAAGGATGTCAACAAGCTGCTTAAACTGAATCCGAGCAATGTTACATTGTTGGAGCAAAAGCAGAAGAACCTCACGAAGGCCATTGACAGCACGAAAGACAAACTCAATCAGCTAAAATCCGCGCAGTCTCAGGTTGCGAGCGGCACGGCTGAATGGGATTCGTTACAGCGTGAAATCATCGCGACAGAACAGGACCTCAAATCGTTGAAAAAGGAACAGCGTGAGTTTGGAAGCGTTTCCTCGCAGGTCCTAAAGGATGTCGGGAGCAAGGTCTCGGCAGTCGGCAATAAGATTTCCGACCTTGGCAAGAAGTTCAGCGGCGTCTCTGGCGCGGCGGGTGCGTTTGTCGGCACGCTTGGCAAGCTCGGATATGATGCAGTAACGAGCGCGGACGAACTCAATACGCTGTCCAAGCAGACAGGGCTCTCTACGACGGCATTGCAGAAAATGCAGTACGCCTCGGACCTTGTAGATGTATCCGTCGAAGATATTACGGGCGCGCTGAAAAAGATGAAGCCGAAAATGACGGATTCTAATAAGACATTCGAGAGGCTCGGCGTCAGCATCTATGATACACGCGGAAAGATGCGTGCCGCTGAAGATGTTTTCTATGATTCCATCAAGGCATTGTCGCAGATTCAGAACGAAACCGAACGCGACCAGGTCGCAATGGAGTTATTTGGAAAGTCAGCAGATTCTCTTGCGGGCATCATTGACGACGGCGGCGCGGCTTTCAAGGAGTACGGCAAACAGGCGGAGGATATGGGGCTGATCCTCGACGGCGATACGCTTGACGCGCTGAACGAGACGAATGACACTATCGATCGGGTCAAAGCCACAACTACAGCGACGCTTGCACAAGTTGGAGCCGACGTGGCAACTGTGCTCGCTCCTGCAATCGAAAAACTAGCGGGATTTATTGGAGACATTACCGCCAAGCTCCGCGAGCTGTCGCCCGAACAGATGCAGGTGATTCTCACCATCGCGAGCATCGTCGCGGCAGTCGCTCCGGTCATCATCCTGATCGGCAACATCGTCACGGGAATCGGTGGCTTGATAACTGCCGTCGGAACGGTCGCGGGCGTGCTAGGCGTGGCGGCTTCTACGGTCGGAATCGTCATCGCGGCGATAGCG
>CAJGCA010000086.1 GCA_904501705.1 Clostridiaceae bacterium
CATTATTCGTGCCGTCTGCACCCATGATTGTAATCGGATAGGTATGCTCCGCAAAGCCGGTGTTATTATCATTCAAAGTAGCGTTTCCGGAGTCACCGGTAGAGCCCTTGACGATATACTTAGTATCTTGAATCTTAATGACGCGGTTAATCTTATCGCCATTAACGGCATCCAGCGCCTTGATTGCGTCATTGATGGTCTTGAAGGGATAGTCCGCATTGGTGAGATAGGACTCGGTGTTCGTGCCATCTCTTTTGACGTATGCAACAACTTCACCCTCGGTGGGCAGCACCACGTACCAGGGGTGCTGGCCGAGATGTTCGTCAAAGGTAACCGTCGCCGTGGTGGCAACCGCGCCGGAGCTGCCAGTGACCGCAGCACCATTCAAGGTGCAGCTATAATTCCACATATACAGCGTGGTCTCGCCGCTCGCCTTCAAGAGGGGCGCAAACTTCTCATCTTCCCTCGTTGTATATCCTGTCCACGAGAAGGTATGCATACCGGATTGCAACTCGCTGGTGGATACGAAGCCCGCAAAAGAGCTGAAGGTAACCGTCTGTCCGGCAGGAAGATAATAGTCGAAGGTGACAATGTAGGGGTTATCCTCACCCTGCTCCGTGTATTGGTACACCGCATCGCACCAAGAAAGGTTCGTGTCGGTGAACTCAATCTTGGTCGCATAGGGCGTGTTCATATACTTCGACCACTCGTACTGACTAAGGGTATATCTCTCGTCCACAGTGACATACTGATAATCAGTGTAACCATCTGCTTTGTCTTGCTCTTCGCCGTTCTTCGTCACCTTGATGTTCCACACATACAGCACATCCGCAACATTTGCTTGCAGAGCGCCCTTATCGATGGTGAAGCATGGCGCAAAAAGACTCTCGGTAGTAAACTGAGCCTCATACTTATGATAGCCACGCTCAAGTGCCGGCTTAGTGCCTACAGGCATACCGTTTTTATCGTTTCCAATGATCTCGAGATATACGCCGGTATCCTTCGGCATATAATACTCGAAGGAAATCTTAAACGGCACAGTCGTATCATCGCCGCTGGCGTGCTTATAGAAGCCGGGACTCCAACGCCAATGTTCGATAGACGTATTCGCCGCGTTCGCCGCGGACTCCTCTCCGCCAACTGTCAGATCAAAGTTGATCATTGTGACCAACGGATCTGTTTCTCCTTCCGTCTCTGTCGTCGCCAATGCAGGTATTACGCCCGCAGGCAACGCCACGCTGACAAGCAATGCCAGCGCCATCAAAATGCTGAGCAGCTTTTTGACATACTGTTTCATACTAGAGTCCCCCTAAATAAAAATTTAACCTCGCATAATATTCCTACGAATTTAAGTCATAGGAATAGTTGTACATAATAATTATAACGCCAATATTCATAATAGTCAACCAAAAAAACGCAATTCCGTGAAATAATTTTAGCGATTGAATAAAATTGGCCAAAAATATAGCGGGGGCATCCATCAGACGTGAGATTTGCACGAATTTAGGCGAAGCGATGCGTCTTTGCGCAAGAAACAGAAGTTTGGAACCACATTGCCATTTCAGACAGCGGCTCACGTGCAGCAGCCTTTTTGCCTGCTTTTTTACCACCCGTAAACGGGACCATATATTCTTTCGTCTGTATTTCGGTGCAAACATTATGTGATACTGACATCTGTAGTTCGAATGCGCTGTGTGCTTTATCTGGTTGTTCATTTTCTTCATTTACTAAATTTTTATTCTTCCCACAATAGAATCGGGGGCATTTCCACGTTTAAAGACGCCAAATAAAGCGCCGTTATCCAATAACGGCGCTTTAAAAATTCTTAGTATATTACTCAATGACAAAATGGCGTGGCAGGCCGTTCTCGGTCAACACAGTAGGCTCGCCCTGTACCAGCGGGCGGATGTATGCAAGCGCATCGTCGGTGACGTCGTTGCCCGCGGCAGAGATCCACTCGCGCGGCACATATTTAACGCGGTTGGCGACCTGCTCGACGGGTATACAAGTGTAATCAACCCGATAAGGATCGGTGCTCACGCGCTGAATCGCGGCAACCTTGCCCGTCTCCCCTGCCATCGCGGCGCGCACCGCCGCCATACCGACCGCTTCCGCCTCAGCGACGTCCGTCGCAGACGCGACGTGTGCGGCACAGCGCTGCAGGATGTTTAGCTCCACCGAGCGCACCTTGCAACCGAGGCGGGTGCTGACGATGTTCTCAAGGCACTTGCCCACACCGGAGAGATATTTATGGCCGAAGTTGTCAACCTTGCCCGACTGGAACTCGCCCGCAGCGTCGATCTCGACGCCTTCGGACACCGCCACGATCACTGTGCGGGTCGTCTGTTGGACGCGCATTACGTCCGCAAGGAAACCCTCAACCGAGAACTCCACCTCAGGTAGGTACACCAGATGCGGTGCGGTCTCACCAAGCAGACGCGGCAATGCCGCTGACGCAGTCAGCCAGCCCGTGTCACGGCCCATAATTTCGACGATCAAAACCGAGTCAAGGTCATACACCGTGCAGTCGCGGATGATCTCGGTCATCGTGGTCGCGACAAACTTTGCCGCCGAGCCGTAGCCGGGGGTGTGATCCATCTCCATCAAGTCATTATCAATCGTCTTGGGCACGCCCATCACGCGGATCGGGCAGCCGACCTCGGCGAAGTACGCCGACAGCTTATGCACCGTGTCCATCGAGTCGTTACCGCCGATATAGAAAAACGCGCCAATATCGTGGTTCTCCAGCGTACGGCGGATGGACTCGTACACAGCGGGGTCCTTGTCCGCACTCGGCAGCTTATAGCGGCAGGAGCGCAGCGCCGAGGACGGTGTCTGGCGCAGCAGTGCCATATCCTCGTCGGTCACAAGGTTATCGTTCAGCGAGACAAGGCGATCATAGATAATGCCCTCAATGCCGTTGAGCGACCCGTAAACGATGTCAACTTCACGCTCCGCCAACGCCTGTCGGAACACACCGAGCAACGACGCGTTGATGACGCTGGTTGGACCACCGGATTGTGCAACTACGATGTTCATAAATCTATCTCCTTATATTTTTGCGAAATTAAGTGTATTGATCAGCAACAGCCACGCAAGACCGTAGTAGGTTACGACGGCGACGAGATCGTTGACCGTCGTGATCAGGGGACCAGATGCAACCGCGGGATCGACACCCAGCTTGCGGAACAGCATCGGTGTCGCGGTACCGGTAATGCCCGACACCATCATCGCAAGTGTCAGCGCGATGCCTAGGCATCCCGATACGGCAAAGGCGAGGGTTGGCTCTCTCCCCTGCATCAGCCACAGATACAGGCCGATGAGCACAAAGGATAACGCGCCGAGAATCAAGCCGTTGAGCAGGCCGATGCGCGCTTCCTTGAACACCAGCTTTGCCTGCTGTCTGCCCGTCAGATCATCGTCCATCAGCACACGGATAGTCACCGCCAGCGACTGGGTACCGACGTTGCCCGCCATACCGAGGATGAGCGACTGAAAACCGACGATGAGTGGCAAAGCGTCAACCACACCCTCAAACAGACCGACCACGCCGGACACGCCCATACCGAGGATAAGCAGCACCAACAGCCACGGGATGCGCTTGCGGATGCTCATAAATAAGGGCTCCTGGAGATCCTCCTCTTCGGTTAAACCGGCGAGCTTGGCATAGTCTTCGCCGAGCTCTTCGTCCACGACCTCAACGATGTCCTGCGCGGTGATGACGCCGAGCAGGCGATTATCTTCACCGAGCACGGGAATCGAGTCCTCGGAATAGTCCTTTAGTTCTTCAATGCAGGCAGCGATCGACTCGTGCGCGTACACCGCCGGGTAGGATGTGACGATGAGATCGTCAAGATTCGCGTCCTCGCGAGCGATGATCAGATCCTTGAGCGCAATCGCACCGTAGAATGTGCCGTCCTCATTTAGGGCGTACAACGTGGAGATGTTGTCGTTGTCCGCCGCTTGACGAATCAGCGAGCGCATCGCCTGCTTGATGGTAAGATTTTTCCCGATGGCGACAAAGTTGGTCGTCATCTTACTACCGATCTCGTCGTCCTCGTAGGAGTCGATGAGCTGAATATCCTCGGCAACCTCAGGGGCGATGAGCTCGAGCAATTCCTGTCGTTTTTCGTCATCGAGTTCCTCGAGAACGTCAACCGCATCGTCCGCGTCCATACCCTCGATAACATCGGCGGCAATCTCATCACCGAGTTCTTCGAGGTACGTGCCAACGTCCTCGAGATACGCGAAAACATCGCTCATCCGCTCGGTGCCGAGCACGCGGTACAGCCGCTTACGCTCGGTCTCACCGAGCTGTTCAAGCACGTCAGCCAGGTCGCCATCGTGATAGTCGTCGAGCAGCTCGCGCAATTCGGCAAGCGGACGGCCACTTTGTAACAGTTTAAGCAGTTCACCCGCGTAATCGCGGCGGGTAGGCGCGGAGGTGTCTTCCTCCAGCGGGAGGAACGGGATTTTCATTTCCTCTGCCATAGTATATGCCTCCTATCTCGATCCGACAGCAGGTCACATAGGCGCGAAAAAGCACTCCTGTACCCTATTCAAGGGGTGGAGATACCTGCGGCGAGCCTATGGGCTTGCTGCGGATCGTTCGTTTGTCGCGGGGTGGGATTCGGCGCAGGGTTGCCGTCCATAAGATCACCGTCCTTTGTTTTGTGTATTAATGGTTATCTTTTCTTATTATACATAGCTATATTTAGAATTTCAAGCCCGCTTTTACCAAAACACGAAATATTATTGTGAAATAAAGCAAACGACCGATTTCTTCCTCTTTTGGTGGAACATATTGTCTCGTGGATGAACCAGTGTTCATCCAATACTCGTTTGGTAGAGATAAGAGGGATCGAACCGCTGACCTCTTAAATGCCATTCAAGCGCTCTCCCAA
>CAJGCA010000087.1 GCA_904501705.1 Clostridiaceae bacterium
TCCGCGTTCGGCAGGATGGTGGTGCCGATATCCCGCCCGTCCATAATCACCGAGTTGGACGCGGCAATGTCCCGCTGTAATTGTAGTAGGAACGCGCGCACCGCAGGGATGGCGGACACCTTGGACGCAGCCATCGAGATCTGCGGGGTGCGGATGCGGTCGCTGACATCCGCGTCGTTGACGAATACGCGCTGCTCGCCGCTTACGTAGGCGAGGGAGACCCGCACGCCGTCGAGCGCGGCGATCACCGCGGCGTCGTCCTCGATGGAGACGCCGTTGTCCACCATATAATACCCGATGGCGCGGTAGAGCGCGCCCGTGTCGACGTAGATCAGTTCCAGTTCTTTCGCAAGAAACTTTGCAATGGTGCTTTTGCCTGCACCTGCAGGACCGTCAATAGCGATAGCGTAAGACATAACATCACGTCCTTAGTATAGGTTATTACCGGCGGCATAGCCGGTAGAGAAAGCAATTTGCAGATTAAAGCCGCCCGTGTAGGCGTCCACGTCCAGCACCTCACCCGCGAAATACAAGCCGCTTACGAGGCGGGACTCCATCGTGCGGGCGTTGATCTCCTTGACGGACACGCCGCCCGCGGTGACGATTGCCTCCGCGATGGGGCAAAAGCCGTCGATCCGCACCGGCATCGCCTTAATGAGGTCGCGCAGGCGCAGCCGCTCTTCCTTGGTGATGGCGTTGCACTTCTTCGCGGTGTTGATCTGCGCCAAACGCAGAATCGTGGGAATCAGCAGACGGGGCAGCAGCTTGCCGAGGGCGTTACCGATGTCCATATTGCTCCGCTCGGCGAAATCGCGCAGGATGCGGGCGTCGAGCTGTTCGGGGGTAAGCCCCGGTTTCCAGTCGATAACCAGCGTGTAGCGCCCCGCCGCCATTTGCCGCATATGCGCGCTCGCGCTGAGCACCATCGGGCCGCTGACACCGAAATGGGTGAACAGCATTTCTCCGAGGTCAGAGTAGATGATTTTATTCGTTTCGTTGTCGCGCACGGTCAGACCGCAGTTTTTGAGCGACAGTCCCTGCATATCGGGGCAGAACGCATCGGGACTTTCCAGCGCGACCAGCGAGGGACGCGGCGGAATAACGGTGTGGCCTGCCTGCTTTGCGAGGGTGTGGCCGTCGCCGGTCGAGCCCGTGCCGGGATAGGAGCAGCCGCCCGTCGCGACAACGACAGCATCCGCGTCGAGCGCGCGCCCGTCCTCGAGCGTCACGCCGACGACTGCACCGTCCTCAATGCGTAGTGCAGTGACCCGTCCTTCGATGAAGCGTGCGCCGCCTTTTTTGGCGTAGCCGACGATGCCGTCGACGATATCCACCGCCTTATCCGATACGGGGAACACGCGGTTACCGCGCTCGGTCTTGAGCGGGATGCCC
Organism: Clostridiaceae bacterium; assembly: GCA_904501705.1. Lineage (GTDB taxonomy): Bacteria > Bacillota > Clostridia > Oscillospirales > Acutalibacteraceae > UBA5905. The sequence continues at coordinate 1,393 of CAJGCA010000087.1, forward strand.
GCGTCCTCGAGCAGCGCCATCATATCCTGCGGGGTGAAGGCGGTCAGGGCGCTGTACAGAAAGCGCCCGTTTTCCGGCACGCTGGCGATAAACTCGTCCACCGTGCAGTTGTTGGTGACGTTACAGCGCCCCTTGCCGGTAATCATCACCTTGCGCGCAGGGCGGGGATTGCGTTCAATGACGGTCACGGTGTGACCGTTTCGCGCGGCGGCTCCCGCGGCGATACAGCCCGCCGCACCGCCGCCGACAACTATCACATTCATCGGTTAAGCGTTCTCCGTTTCGTCCACTTTTTCGTACACCTTGTAGGTGTTCCACAGATGCTCGAGCTCCTCGAGCTTGCTGCGGTTTTCGTCCATCGTGCGCAGAGAGATCGCGACGATGAGGGCATTGATGATGCTCATCGGGGCGACCAGCGAGTCGACCACCGACGCCATATCGCTGTGCGCGAGCAAAAGACTTGTCGCGTAGGGCGCGATGGGGGACAGGCGGCTGTCGGTGATGGCGACTACTCCTGCGTCCTTGGAGTGCGCGTAGTGCAGGGTGGTTGCCGCCTTACTGGAATACCGTGGGAAACTGATGCCGACGATGGCATCCTGTTCGCTGATATCCAGCATTTCTTCAAAAATTTCGCTCTGGCTGGAAGCGGTGAGCATCTGCACCCGTCCGCCGAGCAGCATTTTGAGATAATGCGTGAAAAAGCTGGTCAGCGCCTTGCAGCTACCTGCGCCGAAAACGTAAATTTGGCGCGCGCCCACGAGGGTGTCCACCGCTTCAAAGAAGGTTTTTTCGTCCAGTTCTTCCATCGTGCGGCGGATATTGTTGATGTCCCCCGTCGCGACGTTGCGCAGTAGGTTTTCTTCGTTCATCCGCGCACGGGTAACCTCTAACCGCTCGACGATGGTCAGCTTACTGCGGATAAGCTCCTGCATCGCCTTTTGCAGCTGCGGATAGCCGTCGAAGCCAAGCTGGGCGGCAAAACGCACCACGGTGGATTCGCTCACCCCGACCTCGTCGCCGAGGCGCAGAGCGGTCATAAAAGCAGCCTCGTCGCAGTGCTCGGTGATAAACTGTGCGATGCGGCGTTGCCCCTTGGAAAAGTCCTTTTCGTGTTCACTGATAAGACCGATGAGATTTCCTTTCATACAACGATCCTCTCCTTTGTGGGACTATTGTAACGCACAAAGAACGAAAATGCAAGACGAAAATGAAATCCTGCAAAATTAAAGTTTGAACAACCGCCGCACGCGGGTCTGCCACGCGGTCATATATTTTGAGATAAGCCCCGTCAGGCACCAGTCGTAGACGAAAAACACCGCATTGCCGAGCAGCAGGAACACCCACGGCAGGGATATCCCGCGGATCGTGAAGCTGTCGGCGGGCAGCCCGAATAAGGTGAGCATCAGGAAATAGGCGGCGATGACGGCGGCGTTGAAGATGGCGCATTTCACGCCCCATTCCGCGAGGCGGGGCAGGCGACGGGTCTCCAGCGCGGATTTCACCACAGGATAGTAGCCGAAAAAGGCGATGTACAGCGCCTTGCCCTCGAGCGTCGGGATGAGGATGAGCGAAAGCACGCTCACCGCGGCGTAGACGGCGAGCCCGTATTTTCGCCCGAATTCGACGACGACGGGGATGCCGACGATGCCCGCGAGGGCGGCGAGACTGATCTCGGTGATGGGAATGACGGTCATCAGTAGGATGACGAGGGACAGCGCCGCGGCGATGCCGCAGAACGCGATCTTCGCGCCGTTTCGTTTGTTCATCGTGTTCACTCCTATAAAAATGCCGCCGTGGAATAATCACGGCGGCGAGGGGTTAAGTTGACCTTAACAACAGCGAATAAAATCGCCGCCCATACACTCGCAACAACAGTCGGCGCAATATAGGGTGGTGCAGATGTCGCAGGTATCCGCACCTTGTCCGCTGCGCGTGCGGTAGCCGCCCGTTTGCCGATAGGCGCTGACCTGATTGTACGCTTGGCGGTACTCCATATTGCCCGGCTCCATTCGGCAGGCGGTTTCGAAATGGGTATAGGCATCTTCCAGCCAGCCCTTTTTATACAGCACGCTGCCCTTGAGGAAGAACCACTCGGAATCGCGCGCGTGGCTCGGAATGCCGTCGAGCAGCACCTCGGCATCGTGGATGCGGTTCTGGTGGATCATTTGGCGAATATCCCCGTGGCGGGAATTGGCGGCGTAGCCGCCGTTATAGCCACCTTGCCGACCGCCGCCCTTGCGCATACGCACGATGGCGTCGTAGGCGTCGTTAATCTCCTGCATCTTTTCCTCGGCGAGGTCGGACAGGGGGTTGTTGGCGTAGTTATCGGGATGATATTTGCGCGCGAGGGCGCGATAGGCGCTCTTCACCTCGTCGTCGGTGGCGTTCGGCGAGATGCCTAAGACTTCATACGGGTCACGGCTCATGGGATTTTTCCTCTCCGAGGATGACGCGCTTTTGTATAGCGGGCATCCCCTCTTCTAATATATTGCGTAAAATGCCGTCGAAACGGCGGACGTCTAACAGATTATAGGCGGCGATACATTCCGCCAGACACGCGTTGAGCGTGAGGGCGGCGTATTCGCGGCAGGATTTGATACCGTCCGCGTCGTCGGCGCGCAGATTTTTTGCCAATGCGTAGGGGTTATATTGCCCGCCCGCAAGGTCGTCAGCAAGGTCGTCCACTGCGTCGATGAGATACACCCACCGCCCGAGACAGTAGCCGAAGCGTTCGAGAACCACGCGCTGTGTGTCGTCCTGTGCCACAAGCGCCGCCATATAAGACAGCATCTTTGCAAACGGCTCGGCGGCACGGTCGATGGACGACGTGCGCGCGGCTTCCGCCTGCGCCTGCGCTGTCATCATCGCGGCAATCTCGCGGTCAATGTCGGGGCGGCGTTTCGCCGCTCGTCGACGGTAGGCGGCGAGGATAGGATACACACACGCGGCGCCGAGTTTTTTGAGAAACTTCTCGTCCGCGAGGGTGTCTTTGAGCTTGTAGTACGCAAGCATGGTACCGAGGTCGGCCGCTAAGTCGGTGGCAACGGTGTTTTGGCATCGTAGACACTTTTTGGTGGGGTTAAAGCTGCACCGACCTGCACAAAAATCGGGCTCGTCCGCTTCGAGCGCGGCGTGCAGCAGCGCAAGGAACGTCATATCGTAGCTGAGTGTCATGCGTGCGCCGAGCCCGTAGCGCTTACCCAGCCGACGGCACAGCGTGCAGTACACACCACGATATTGCTCATATTCGCCCATCGTGATGGTGGGCTTGTGTAACCGCACGTAACCAAACATTTTATCACCCTATATGGTATTATACGCAAAAACGCAAAAATGGTATGAAGTAATTGTAAATTCTCGTTATTTCAACATCTTTTTGAGATACTGTCCCGTGTACGATTCCTCGCATGCGGCGACCTCTTCGGGGGTGCCGCA
>CAJGCA010000088.1 GCA_904501705.1 Clostridiaceae bacterium
ACCAGATTGGCGCACGCCTTGACCGCCGCATCGTTTAACAGCTTAAACCGCTGACAGCAAAAGCCTGCGCCAATGAGGATAAACAGCGCCAGCACGTTTTGTGCCACGGTGAGGAAGTTTTCGAGCATAGGTTAGGTCTCCCTTATGCTTGTGGGGTATCGAAGATGGGCTCTTGCGGCGGCAGCTGGCCGAAATCCGCCCAGGTCACCCTGCCGTCGTTGATGGCGCTGACCTTGAGGGAATCATAGATCGCCGCGTGGGCGGTGCACTGGTAGGGGTAAATGTACACAATGCCCAGTATGCCTAAGGTGAACACATTCAGCAGATTCCAGCCGATATAGCTCAGATCAAACACAAACAGGTCGCCTTTGGCGCCGTCCGTGAGCCGGCGGCTGAGGGTGATCGCCTGGTTGGCGGTCAGATTGGGGTTCTCATATATGATGTAGGGGGCCAGACTGTAGGAGTAGCTCTTGACGATGCCGGGGATCAGCAACAGCAGGGTCCACAGGACCGTGTACACGTTGACCAGCAGCATCGTTTTCATTGCTGGCAGGTAGAGGCGGAAGGACGCAAACAGCTCTCCGACCGACGGGTACTCGCCCCGCCAATAGCGCATAAACCAGCCGCGGCAGCCTACGTCGATGACCCCAGCAACAAAAATGCTGTACGCAATGACGATGATCAGCGCGAGGATCAGCACCGCACCAACGACAGCAAACCCAATACCCAAATAGGGCAAAAGCTCCTCGATCCCTTCAGCGGTGCTGCCGTCAGAGGTTATGTATTCGCGGATAGACTCGCTGATGGTCTCGCTGATGGACTCGTTCGTCGTTTCACTGTCGGTGTTGACGTTAAAATCCCCCCCACCACTGAACAGCGTTCCCAGTAGCATCGTCAGCAGCACCACCGCAATGGCGTTGCCACGGAAGCCACGCATCCGCTGCTTGGATTGCTCTTTCAAATAGCCGCGATCAAACATAGTAACAGCCTCCTAGAATGGAAATTCACCATATTATAGCATGTCACCCCCCGAATGTCAAAACACGGCGTTTTTTCATCGGTTTTTACGCAAAAAATAAAAAAATTTTGCATTTTTGCAAATTAACGCTTTACTTTGGTAATGTGGTGATGTATAATAGCGTCATACTCATCGCCAAGAGGCGGTATAGAATAAAGAAAGAAGGTATTTTTTATGAAAAAGTTTTTGGCTCTGCTGTGCGCTATGCTGATGATGGTCGGCTGCCTCGCTGCTTGCGGCGGTAACGGTGACGACACGTCCTCCGCTCCCGAGGTCAAGTCCGATCTCGCATACGTGAAGGGCAAGGGCACACTGGTCGTCGGCATCACCGATTTCGCGCCAATGGACTACAAGGGTGAGAACGATGAGTGGATCGGCTTCGACGCCGATATGGCCAAGGCGTTTGCCGCTAAGCTGGGTGTACAGGTCAGCTTCCAGGTGATCGATTGGGACAACAAGGCGTTCGAGCTGGATGGCAAGACCATCGACGTGGTGTGGAACGGTATGACCCTGACCGATGAGGTTAAGGCAGCGATGGATTGCTCCAACGCCTACTGCAACAACCAGCAGATCGTCATTGTCAAGAAGGAGAAAGCCGCGCAGTACCAGACCAAGGACAGCGTCAAGGGCCTCAAGTTTGCTGTTGAGGACGGCTCCGCCGGTGAGCAGCAGGTCGACGCGCTGGGCGCACAGAAGGTCGAGGTTGCAGATCAGGCAACCGCGCTGACCGAGGTCAAGTCCGGTACGGCAGACGCCGCGGTCATCGACTCCCTGATGGCGGCCGCGATGGTCGGCGAGGGCACCGGCTACGCCGATCTGATGTACACTGTTGGCCTTAACGACGAGGAATACGGCGTCGGCTTCCGCAAGGGCTCCGATCTGGTCGCCGAGCTCAACCGATTCTTCAAGGACAGCTACGCGGACGGTTCGATGATGACCATCGCCAAGAAATACGGCGTGCAGGCCTCCATCATCGAGCAGAAATAATGTAGCATAAAATCGCATAAATTCGGTGCAAGCAGAGGGCTTTTGCGGCCCTCTGCTTGACCTGTGTAAAAAGGGATCGTTTTGTATGTTTTTAACCGTTATTGAGGCTCTCAATGAGGGCTTTTTGCAGACACTCAAGTTGTTTGCCGTCACCCTGCTCGGCGCACTGCCGCTGGGACTGGTGATCGCGTTCGGCTCGATGAATAAGTTTGCACCGCTGCGCTGGTTGTCGCGAGTGATCGTGTGGATCGTGCGCGGCACGCCGCTGATGCTGCAACTTATCGTCATCTTCTATGTGCCGGGTATGATCCTCGACCAAAACCCGTGGGCGGTGGAGAATGGCCGCTTTGCCGCGGCGGCGGTGGCGTTCATTCTCAACTACGCTTGCTATTTCTCCGAGATCTTCCGCGGCGGCATCGAGGGCGTGCCGATCGGTCAGCAGGAGGCGGGTCAGGTGCTTGGTATGACCAAGAGCCAGATATTCTTTAAGGTCACGCTCCTGCAGATGATCAAGCGCATCGTCCCCCCGATGTCCAACGAGATCATTACCCTTGTTAAGGACACCGCCATCGCCCGTATCATCTCGTGGCAGGAGCTCATCTACGCGGGTTACGCGTTCCTTAAGGGTTCGCACGGCTACGCGGGTCTGTTCTGGCCCTTGCTGTTCACGGGTCTCTATTATCTGGCTTTCAACGGCGTTCTGACCCTGTTGTTCGGCTGGATTGAGAAGAAAATGAGTTATTTTAGGAGTTAAGTGCCGTGGAAGTATTACGAGTAGAAAATATCAAAAAGAGCTTCGGCAAGACCGAGGTGCTTAAGGGCATCGACTTCTCCCTCGGCGAGGGCGAGGTGCTGTCCATCATCGGCTCGTCGGGAAGCGGCAAGACCACGCTTCTGCGGTGTCTCAACTTCCTCGAAACGCCGCAAGAGGGGCGCATCATCGCCGACGGCGAGACGCTGTTCGATGCCGAGGACAAGACGAAGCTCAGCGACGCCGCCATTCGACGCAATCGTCTGCATTTTGGGCTGGTGTTTCAGCAGTTCAACTTGTTTCCGCAGTATACTGTCAAGCGCAACATCACCCTTGCCGAGGAGCTTCTCGCAAAGGAGAAACTCAAGAAAGAGGGCAGCTATAACGGTTACACCACTCTGCGCGAAGCGCTTGCCGCCATCGACGAGAAGGCGGAGCGCCTGCTCGAGGAGGTCGGCCTGCTCGCCAAACGCGACAGCTACCCCTGCCAGCTTTCGGGCGGACAGCAGCAGCGCGTGGCAATTGCCCGCGCGCTTGCGATGGAGCCGGAGATCCTGTGCTTTGACGAGCCGACGAGCGCCCTTGACCCTGAGCTGACGGGCGAGGTGTTGCGCGTTATCCGCGAGCTTAAGAGTACGGGGCGTACGATGATTATCGTTACTCATGAGATCGAGTTTGCGCGTGACGTGTCGGATACGATTGTATTTATGGACGAGGGTGTGGTCGCCGAGATGGGTCCGCCCGCGCAGGTGATTGAAAATCCGCTTAATGAGCGCACCCGCGCGTTTCTTGCGCGCTTTAACGAGAGATGAGGATGACCGTATGATCGAGGGCGTTATCTTCGATATGGACGGACTGATGTTCGATACCGAGCGCATTTATGGCATCTACTGGCGTCAGGTCAGCGCGGAACTTGGTTACCCGATGGACGACGAGAAGGTCGCCTATATGTGCGGCGCGACGCGGGACTTTCAGGTCAGCAAATTTGTTGAGTGGTTCGGCGGGAGCGTTCCCGCGGATGCCATCATCGAGGGCTGTCATGAACGCACGCGGGTGCATATCGCGGCCAATCCGATTCCGCATAAGCCCGGACTGATTGCGCTGCTGACCGCTCTGCGCGAGCGGGGCATCCCTGCCGTTATCGCGACGGGCACGGCTCGGGCTTGGGCGGATGATAAGCTCGCGCGCTCGGGCGTGGCGGAGTTTGTCGATGCGATGGTGTGTGGCGACGAGGTGACGGCGTGTAAGCCTGACCCAGAGATATTCCTCAAGGCCGCCGAGTTGATCGGCGTTCCGCCGCAAGATTGCATCGTGCTGGAGGATAGTTTTAACGGCATCGTCGCCGCGCACACCGCGGGCACACAGCCGATTATGATCCCCGATACAATGCAGCCGACTGACGAGATTCGTGCCTTGTGCGATCACGTACTAACGCGGTTGGATGAGGTTATCGAGTTTTTGTAAAGAGAGAAAAACGGACAAGGATCGTTCCTTGTCCGTTCTTGTTATTGTTTGTATGGTGTGATTTGCGCCCGTATGGGTGCGTCGGGATTTTGCTTGCGCGGCTAAATACCGCGCATTTCGCCTTGCGGCGAAACCGCAAAACCCGCAGGGTTCGATCACGCTAGCCGACGCCAAAAAGGCAAGGGCACCCGTATGGGTGCCCTTGCCTTTTTGGTGGAGGCGGCGGGAATCGAACCCGCGTCCGAAAGTCACTTGATACAGCTTTCTCCGAGTGCAGCCAATCTTTTAGGATTCCCCTCACGCATCGCCGACAGGCAGGCTATGCGCTACGGTAGCCACTACGCCGTGACG
>CAJGCA010000089.1 GCA_904501705.1 Clostridiaceae bacterium
GGGGTCAACCGTCCGCAGACTCCCGAGGAGTTTATGCAGGGCAATTTCGGCTTTACGTCCATCTTGCTGGACACACTCAAAAAGCACCAAAACACCTGTCCCGTGATGATCTCCTCCTCTATTCAGGCGACCTGCATCGGTCGCTATGACAGCGAGTACGGCAGAAGCAAGAAGGCGGGCGAGGAACTGGTCTTTGCGTACGGCGAGCAGACGGGCGTCAAAGTGCTGGTCTACCGCTTCCCCAATCTTTTCGGCAAGTGGTGCCGCCCCAACTACAATTCCGCCGTGGCAACCTTCTGCCACAACATGGCAAACGATCTGCCCATCACCGTCAACGACCCATTGGTACAGCTCGAACTGCTGTACATCGACGACCTGGTGGCGGAGATGCTCGCGGCACTAGAGGGCAAAGCGCATCGGTGCGACTTTGACGGCATCGACACCGTATTTCGGGACGACGGTCGCTATTGCGCCGCCCCCAACACGCAAAAGGTGACCCTCGGCGAGATCGTGGAGCTGCTGAACTGCTTTAAGCAGCAGCCGCAAACGCTCACAATGCCGTCCATCCCCGCGGGCAGCTTTGCGAAAAAGCTGTATTCCACCTATCTGTCCTACCTGCCGAAGGAGAAAGCGTGCTTCCCGCTCAAAATGAACGTGGACACCCGCGGCAGCTTCACCGAGCTGCTCAAGACCGAGAACTGCGGACAGTTCAGCATCAACATCTCCAAGCCCGGCATCACCAAAGGACAACATTGGCATCATACTAAATGGGAATTCTTTATCGTCGTATCGGGCAAGGCGCTCATTCAGCAGCGCAAACTCGGCACCGACGAGGTGCTGAATTTCGAGGTCAGCGGCGACAAGATCGAGGCTGTCCATATGCTACCCGGCTACACCCATAACATCATCAACCTGTCCGAAACACAGGACCTTGTAACCATGATGTGGGCAAACGAGGCTTTTGACCCCAATCATCCCGATACATTCTTTGAACCTGTTGAGAGGTGAAACCATTGACCGCCGAACAGACCCTTCTGCTGCAATTGATACGCGCGGCATTGACCGACGTCCCCATCGAATTGTCGGACGAAGCCAACATAGACTGGCGCGCCGTCGCCAAAGAAGCGGCGCAGCAGGCGGTCTCTTTATTGGCGTTTGATTCCGCTGCTAAAGTCGCCGAACACATCCCTGCGGACTTTTATGCGCAATGGACAAGCCACGCCTTTTCCGCAATGGCAAAAGATGCGCACATCGGCGGTGTTCAGCACGAGCTGACCGCGCTTCTCTCCGAAAACGGCTACCCATATATCATTCTCAAGGGTGCGGCATCCGCCGCCTACTACCCAAAAGCAGAGCTGCGCACGCAGGGGGATATTGATTTTCTCATCGACCCCGCACAGAGCAAGGCGATCTCAACGCTTCTGCAACAGAACGGTTATATAGCCGACAATATCCACTCCGATCACCACACTGCGTTCAAAAAGGCAAGCGTGACGCTGGAGATGCATTTCCGAGAGCCGGCGATCCCGCAAAACTCTATAGGTAATAAGATCACCCGCTTCCTAAGCGGGAACATCCATCAACCGCAAACGCATAACATCGGCACCCACCCCTTTCACGCGCCGACCGACAGCCGCCACGGGCTGATACTGCTGCTGCATTCGCAACACCATTTACTCAGCGAAGGCTTGGGACTGCGACATCTGTGCGATTGGGCGTGCTTTGTGCAAAAGACCGCGACAAGTCCGTTCTGGGAAGAACTTATACCCTTTACCAAGGAGATCGGGCTGTTTACCTACGCTTCGGTGATCACACAGCTGTGTGCAACCTATTTCGGCACCCCGACCCCCGATTGGGTGAAGCCGGCGGATGACTCCCTCTGTGAAACTCTGCTGACCGATGTGTTCACAGGCGGCAATTTCGGCAGAAAGGACAGTCTGCGCGCTCGAAGCGGAATGATGATCTCCCATACCGAAAGCGGCGGGACAAAGCGCAGCCGCCTGTATTATCTGATACATACATTAAACGACGTCATCAAAGCAGAACACCCATCCGTCAACCGCCTGCCGATCCTGTACCCGATCTTTGGAATACAAAAGATCGTCCTTTACGGGCTCAAGGTGTTGCGCGGCAAGCGCTTGCCGATCGGCGAGCTTGCCGCCAAAGCGGACGAACGCAAATCCGTTTACAGTCAACTACAACTATTTGAGGTGACAGAAAAATGAGTGCTACTTTCAAAAACAACGGAAAACTCAAGCTGCTGATCATTGTCGGTACCCGTCCGGAGATCATCCGTCTGGCGGCGGTCATCAACAAGTGTCGGCAATATTTCGATACCCTGCTGGCACACACGGGACAGAACTACGACTATAATCTCAACGGGATCTTCTTCAAGGACCTCGGTCTTGCCGATCCCGATGTGTACCTCAACGCCGTCGGCAAGGACCTTGGCGAGACGATGGGTAACATCATTGCCAAGTCCTATGAACTGATGGCGGAGATAAAGCCCGATGCCGTGCTGGTGCTCGGCGACACCAACTCCTGCCTGTCGGTCATCGGCGCGAAGCGTCTTCACATCCCGATCTTCCATATGGAGGCGGGCAACCGCTGTAAGGATGAGTGCCTGCCCGAGGAGACCAACCGCCGCATCGTCGACATCATCTCGGATGTCAACCTCGCCTATTCCGAGCACGCGCGCCGCTACCTCGCGGACTGCGGTCTGCCGAAGGAGCGCACCTATGTCACCGGCTCCCCGATGGCGGAGGTTCTGCATAATAATCTCGCGCAAATTGAGGCAAGCGATATCCACGCCCGCCTTGGGCTGGATAAGAGCCGCTACATCCTGCTCTCCGCCCACCGCGAGGAGAACATCGACACCGAAAAGAACTTTACCTCGCTCTTTACCGCCATCAATAAGATGGCCGAGACCTACGATATGCCGATCCTCTACTCCTGCCATCCCCGCTCCAAAAAGCGGCTTGAGGAGAGCGGGTTTGCGCTGGACTCCCGCGTCATCCGCCACGAGCCGCTCGGCTTCCACGACTATAACTGTCTGCAGATGAACGCCTTTGCCGTGGTGTCTGACAGCGGTACGTTGCCCGAGGAGAGCAGCTTTTTCACCTCGATTGGCAAGCCATTCCCCGCGGTATGCATCCGCACCTCGACCGAGCGGCCCGAGGCACTGGACAAGGCGTGCTTCATCCTCGCGGGCATTGACGAGAACAGCCTGCTGCAAGCGGTGGAGACGGCTGTTTGGATGACTGGGCACGGCGATCATGGCATCCCCGTGCCTGATTACATCGAGGAGAATGTATCGACCAAGGTCGTCAAGATCATCCAGTCCTATACCGGCGTAGTCAATAAAATGGTGTGGAGGAAAAACTAAGCGTAAAAAAGCGAGGCTTTCCAATGAAAGCCTCGCTTTTTTGTTCCGATAAACTTTGTCACAAAGTTGCAGGATATCCTACACTGTCACACGCTGGAGATTTTTCTTTCGAGAAAGTTCGCAATTCATCTAGAAAAAATGTTATACCTGTGTTATAATGAAATGCATGATTATAAGGAAAGGTGGAATTTCGATGCGCATCGTCCTACTCACCGCACTCGGCGTTGGCGGCGCATCCGTCATCGGCGCCCTGCTCGGGTTTATTTTCAAGAAAACTACCCATAAATTCAGCGACATCGTGCTCGCCTTTGCGGCGGGGGTGATGCTCGCCGCCGCGGTCATCGGGCTGGTACTACCGTCGCTGGAATACGGTACACGCTTTCCGCTGCTGGTGACGGTGGCGGGCGTGTTTTGCGGTGCGGTGTGCGTTAACCTCATCGACAAGCTCGTCCCCCATCTGCATAAGCTGACGGGGGTCGATCAGGAGTTCCACCCCGAAAAGCAGCAACAGCTTAACCGCGTACTGCTCTTCGTCATCGCCATCGCCATCCACAATCTGCCCGAGGGCATTGCCGCGGGCGTCGGCTTCGGCACGGGGAACACCACCGAGGCGCTGACCATCGCGGGCGGTATTGCTCTGCAGAACATCCCCGAGGGGATGGTGATCATCGGTCCGATGCTCGCCACCGGAATGAGTCCTTCCCGCACCTTTCTCATCGCCGTCATCACCGGCGTTGTCGAGGTGATCGGCACACTGCTCGGGTTCTTCGCGGTCAGCATCTCGTCGGCGATATTGCCCTTTGCGCTCGCCTTTGCGGGCGGCACGATGCTGTACGTCATCAGCGACGAGATGATCCCCGAAACCCACGCACACGGCAGTGAACGCGGCGCGACCTATTCCCTGCTCGCGGGCTTCTGTTTGATGCTGTTTTTTGATGTATTACTTGGATAAGGAGATTAAATCTATGATCACAAA
>CAJGCA010000090.1 GCA_904501705.1 Clostridiaceae bacterium
AGACGGTGCGGGAGGCGGGCTATGATTATCCCGTGACGGTGGGATTGCGGCAGCTGTACTTCACCACGCGGCAATACGATACTGTCACCCTACCGGCAGGAATGTACGAGGCGGTGCAGGTGACCATCGGCGAGGGCAAGGGGCAAAACTGGTGGTGCGTGGTATATCCCCCCATGTGCACCGGCGCCGCCACCGACCTGTCTCAGGTGCTGGGCGACCAGGGGCAGGCGTGGGTGGAGGAAGCGCCGCGCTACGTGATGCGATTTAAGCTCGTGGAGTGGGTGGAAAGCTTTTTGCAGCTGTTCCGAAAATAAATTCAAAAAAATTAAAATTGGGTATTGACAAATCGAAATGCATAGTGTATTATAGTCAAGCGGTTTGCGAAAAGCCGTGGTGACAAGCACCTTTAGCTCAGTTGGTAGAGCACCTGACTCTTAATCAGGGTGTCCAGGGTTCGAGTCCCTGAAGGTGCACCATTATATGGCCCGTTGGTCAAGTGGCCTAAGACTCCGGCCTCTCACGCCGGCAACAGCGGTTCGAATCCGCTACGGGTCACCACCGCAACGCTTTACGGCGTTGCACCCAGTTGGTGCTGATGACGGTGAGGGTACACCTGTTCCCATCCCGAACACAGCAGTTAAGCTCACTCGTGCCGACAATACTTGGCTGGAAGCGGCCCGGGACGATAGGTAGGCGCCAACACAAACGTCTTTTCACTGTGACAGGCTTGCCAACAGGCGAGCCGAGGCAATCACGGCGATCAGACAGTCCTCGCTTTGCGAGGGCGCATATTGCTCCTTAGCTCAGTCGGTAGAGCGCATGACTGTTAATCATGATGTCGTCAGTTCGAGCCTGACAGGAGCAGCCAAAGAAAAAGGACATCCGTATGGGTGTCCTTTTTCTTTGGCTTTTTCTATTAGCTCCAACTTACTGCATCGTAATCGACAGTCATGCTTTAACCGACTGAGCGTTTATGCGAAGTCGGTGTCGATGCGACGCCGAGTGCGGCTGCTCCTTAGTGCGTATCGTCGCATCTTGAGAATGCCTTTGGCATTCTCCCGGTTTCAGCGTTTAACGTGCGAGCGCCGCCGGTGGCGGATGCAGCGAGCAAAAAGGCTGGTGCCGCGGTCGAAACGGTGCGAGCGATAGCGAGATCACACCGTTTCGGGCACCGCAAACGGAAGCATGACGGATGGTTTGTGCGAACTACGAGTGCTGCGGGTGGACAGCTTGCACAACCCCATTTAACAATCCCTCCGTCGGCGTATGCCGACACCTCCCTTTACACAAGGGAGGCTTTTTCGGGGCGTCGAGGACGCCGCCCCCTACAAAACAACCCCAAGGTGACAACTTCACCTCGGGGTTCATTTACATTCATTCTCGATGCCCAGCAAAAAATCCGCGGACACCTTAAAATAGCGGCAAAACGCCACAATATCGTCGATGTTCGGCTCGCATTTTCCGCATTCGATGTAGGAGATCTTCCGCTGGGTCATATTGAGCTTTTTGCCCAGCTCGGTTTGGTTCATATCGGCATCCTCGCGTAAATTTCGGATTTTTTCCCCGAAGGTCAATTTCATACCATTCACCTCAAGCATATTATATTCTAGACAAAAACTTTCTATTGACATTTAGACAAAATATGTCTATAATGTATTCGGGCAGTTGATTATGAAATTGGAGGGTGTTAAATGTTTTGCTCGAAATGTGGTAGTGAGATTAAAAATGATGTAAAATTTTGCTCGATGTGCGGTAGTTCTGTATCGGTAAATGTTGCTGATACAGGTAATCAGTCAAGCAATGCTGTTCCTACTCATCACGAAATTCCAAAATGCAATTATTGTGGCAACATTGCGCCTTGGAAGGTTGGGCCTATTCTGAGACCTATGGATTTTGTAATTGGTGTTGCTCTACTATTACTTGGTTTTATACCAGGACTGGTTTATCTTGGTGTTGTGGCACTAATTCGGTCTAATGATAAGAATCGCGAAAAGATCTGTACAAAATGCGGTGCTAGGAATATGTTCACAAATTTATATTGACCACTCAGTTATCAGCCGATTATTTTTTAATCAGTATTCCCCAAAAACAAAACCGCCACCCGTACGGGTGGCGGTTTCGGTTGCTTTTTGATTAAGTTTCTGTTAAAATGAAGGCGAGAGGTGATTAAATGAAGCGTATCATTGCTTTATTGCTGGGGCTTTTGATGCTATTCCTGTGTTCGGGATGTTTGAGTGAACAACCAACGAAGATTAAATCTGCAGATTTCGGTGAGGCGAAAGAGTTAGTGCAGGAGCGATATGAATTAACGTTGCCGGAGTCTGCATTGTTTTACGGCGGATATTTTGATCACGCTTTTCGCGATCCCAGCATCATACTGGCTTTTACGATAGATCAGACTGATTTAGCCGCGATGTTTTCGGAAAATTGGGTTCAAAGACAAAGCGTAGACGAGTTAACGATTATGGAAGAGTATTTGGTGCTGCCGGATTATTCGCCTGTCGGGGAGTACGATTTCCAAGGAGAATTGTACACACATCTTTGGTATGCAAAGTTTCAAACAAACCGCTACCTATGTGTGCTCATGGGGCGTCATCCGGGGGATTCTTTTTAACATAGTCATTATATTACTAAATCCAAGCCCCAAAACCGCCACCCGATGGGTGGCGGTTTTTCTTGCCTTTATACATTTATTATGCTATTATATTCCTATATAACAACACCCACATAAGGAGGACACCCCGATGGTCAAGCACATTATTCTTTGGACGCTCAAACCTGAACACAACACCCCCGAAGTGAAGCAGGGGATGAAACAGGGCCTCGAGGCGCTCGTCGGCGTTGTGCCGGGGCTCGTTGAAATGCAGGTGGAGATCTCGCCGCTCGCGTCGTCTAATGCGGACGTGATGCTGTATTCGGTGCTGGAGAGCGAGGAAGCGCTGAAGGGCTACGCCGTGCATCCCGCGCACGTCGAGGTCGCGAATACCCTCGTGCGCCCCTTTACTGCCACGCGCGCGTGTATGGATTTTGTTGTAACGGAGTGATGATATGAAAACCAAGCTTTCGGGGCGCTTTTGGTGTGCGCTGACGCTGTTCAGTCTCATCGGGCAGGTCGCGTGGGTGGTAGAGAATATGTATTTCAACGTATTCATCTACAATATGTTCCGCGCGACGGCGGCGGATATTTCCGCGATGGTGGCGGCGTCGGCGGTCGCCGCGACGCTCACAACGGTGTTTATGGGCGCGCTGTCCGACCGCATCGGCAAGCGCAAATTGTTCATCTGCGGCGGCTATATCCTGTGGGGTGTGTCCATCTTCAGTTTCACCCTGCTGCGTGCGGATGTGCTCGGCACGCTGTTCCCGATGGCGGTATCGGCGGCCTCGCTCGGCGTGTCGCTGACCATCATTCTTGACTGCGTGATGACCTTTTTCGGCTCCACCGCCAACGACGCCGCGTTTAACGCGTGGCTGACCGATTCCACCGATGCGACCAACCGCGGCAGCGCGGAGGGTATCAACGCGATGATGCCGCTCGTCGCCATTCTCGTCGTGTTCGGCGGCTTTATGTTCTTTGACCTCACGCAGGCGGATAGCTGGACGCTGATCTTCTCCATCATCGGCGGCGTGGTCATTGTCATCGGTGTGCTGGGACTGTTCCTTATCAAGGAACCGCCGCTCACTCCCACGCAGAGCGGGTATCTCGCTAATATTTTCTACGGCTTTCGCCCCTCGACGGTGAAGAAAAATCCGATGCTGTATCTGTTCCTCGCGACATTCGCGCTGTTCAATATCTCCATCCAGATTTTTATGCCGTACCTCATCATCTATTATGAAAAATCCCTCGGGATGACCGACTACGTGTTCATTATGGCGCCTGCGATTGTGGTCGCCTCGGTATGCACCGCGTTGTGGGGCAAGGTGTACGATAAGCGCGGCTTCACGTTCTCGTCGGCGGTGTGTATCTTGTCGCTCGCGGCAGGATACGTGGTGCTGTACCTCACCCGCACGACCGTGCCGGTATTCATCGGCTCGCTGCTGATGATGTGCGGCTATCTCGCGGGGATGGCGGTGTTCGGTGCGGTTATCCGCGACTACACCCCCGCAGGCAAGGCGGGGATGTTCCAAGGGCTGCGCATCTTCTCTCAGGTGCTCATCCCCGGCGTCATCGGCCCCGCAATCGGCGCGGCGGTGCTCGCCAACGCCGACACTATCGTCAACAACGACGGCACGACCTCGTTTTTGCCGAATGAGAACATCTTCCTCGCCGCGCTGGCCGCGGAGGCGGTGCTGGTGCCGTTGCTGCT
>CAJGCA010000091.1 GCA_904501705.1 Clostridiaceae bacterium
CGACCAGCTCATAACCCTCAGCGCCGAACATCTGACGGAACGCCAGACGGCCAATACGGCCGAAACCATTGATTGCAACTTTAACTGCCATAACAAATTACCTCCATTTATTTTGGTCTTTTCCTATTTTAACCTAATTTTATTCGAAATGCAAGGTGTTTGTTTAATTTTTAACCCATTTTTATCGATTTCGGCTGTTTGACCAAAGTCGTCGGCAATTTGCCGAAAACAGTGTTCATTATAAATAAAAGGAGTTTATCCTATGCAAAAGAAAATCACCCCGTCACCCATCGGCGAGGGAACTCATCGTGAACGTCTCGCGGCATATTTTCTCGCGGCGCCGCCCTATGACGAGCAGACGCCCGCGCAGCGTACCGACTACTGCCGCAAACTCTGCGAGCTCGGACGGGTGGAGATCCGCGAGGTGCTGGACGCAGCGGGCGGCAGTCGCCCGCTCGTGTGGGGCAACCCCGTGCCGCACCTGCAAAACCTGCTCACCGCCGCCCAACGGCTCGCCGCGGGGCTGGGATATCCGCTGCTGCTCTTCCCCGCTAAGGAAACAGCCATCCGCTTTCACACGATGCTGCACCCCCGCCTGCTCAGCCTCGCAACGGCAGGGCTGCTGCGCGCCGCCTGCGCCGCCGCCCCGAAAGAGCCCGTATGGGTGCGTCTGCGCGAGCAGGATTCCTGCCTAACGATGACGGTCACGGCGGCGACTCCCTTCGGCGATGCTGAGGCGATCGCCGTGGCAAAAGAATGTGCCAGACTGCACAACGGCAGTCTGGCACAATGCGACAATTCCATTGGTTTCTCCTGTGGGCGGATGACCGCCCCGCCTCCCGGCGCGCATCACTATCAGTGCTCGACGGCGCAGGAGCTTCTGCGGGATACCCTGTCTCCCGTGTGGACCGGGTTTTACGGTTGGTTATATTCCGATGCCTCGTTTTCCTCCAGCACGAACAGCGAGTCAAGCGAAGAATCGTAAGCGGCGTCACCCTCCTCCAACAGCTCCTCTTCCTCCCGAAGAACGGGGGGTGCCTCGCGATAGCCGCGCCATAGCGACCAGCCAAAGGTGAGCGCCAGCACACCGATGCCGAAATCCGCCACGCCGGACAGATTACTCGCCTGATACGCCTCCGCACCGCCCGTGAAATACATCAGCACGTGGGTGATGGGGCCGGACAGCGCGAACATCGCCGCCGCCATCGCCCAGAACAGCATCCCGCCCGTCGTCGTCTTACCGACGCCGGACACAAAGCGCGCGAGCTTAAACAGGCACAACAACTCAAAGATCACCATCAGAAAATCGTAGCATTTCTCCGACCAGCCGACGGTGCTCGCATAGGACATCTCGTACCACGCCAGCCGAAACCACGCCCACATCACGGGAGCCAACGCGCCAAACGCGCTCATCCCGCGACGGGTGCCGCCCTCAGCGATGGTCTGCAGGCCCCAGCGTACCAGCGCCACCGCGCCGAGCACGCCGAACGCCAAAAGCCCGAACAGCACCAGCTGCGTAACGGTGCTCTCCTGAACCTGACCGGGCGGCGGCAGGGTCTCGCCAAAGAAATAGCGAAAACTATCGACCAGCGAAGAAAAACCGAGCACGCCGCCGGCCAAAAGCGCCGCAAGGCCTGTCGGCAAGGAGCGCGAGACAGGCACGTCCACCCGATCACGCGCCGTGCCGAAAGCAAACACCGCCATCGCCGCCAACACCACCGCGGCAAGCACCATTGCGGGGACGTTGGTTGCAAAACGGCCGGTATCAACGTCGCGCAGCAGCGGCATCAGCGCCACGCGAGCGGTCAGCAGCAGCACCGCGCCGCCCGTTCCGCTCGCCACGACAGCCAACGGCGCCCACGGCCATCCGAGAAATGCATTCTTCTTCATATCGTTTCTTCCGCCTTTCGGTGGGTATTATTTTCATCTTGTCCGCATATATATCCTATAAGCCGAACAACCATATACACTAATATAAACGCTTTTGCCGTCAAAGTCAAGGCAAAGAAAGGACAAACCAATGAAAGGCTATGCCGTTTTTTTGTGCTGTGTAGCGTGTTTGCTGATGCTGCTGCCGCTGCCCGCTCTACCGAAAGCCCCACCTGCTGCCGAGCCGTCCCTCTCCACCCCGTCCGAGGACGAGCCACCCGCCGACGATACACAGC
This sequence comes from Clostridiaceae bacterium, assembly GCA_904501705.1. Lineage (GTDB taxonomy): Bacteria > Bacillota > Clostridia > Oscillospirales > Acutalibacteraceae > UBA5905. Next base: position 2,166 of record CAJGCA010000091.1, read on the forward strand.
CGACCGATGAGGCGACCTTTAAGGTGCTCACCGATGACACAGTGACCGAGCTCACCTGCCGCGAATTTCTCATCCGCACACTAGCGTACGAGATGTCCCCGACCTTTCACGCCGAAGCACTAAAGGCGCAGGCCGTCGCCGCATATACATACCACGGACGGCGCAAAAACGCCCAGAGTGTCGACCCCGATCCCGCGCTGTGCGGTGCCCATTTCCTCGCCCCCGACAGCACCTTTCCGCAGGACTATTCCGCCGATAAGCTGCGCGAGCGATGGGGAGATAAGTTCGATGAATACTACGCCAATCTCTGTGCCGCGGTGGATGCGGTGACGGGGAAATACATCACCTACAACGGTCAGTGGATCGATGCGTGTTATTTTGCGATGAGCAACGGCACCACCGAGGACGCCAAAACCGTGTGGGGCAACGACGTGCCCTATCTGCGCTCGGTGGCCAGCCCCGACGATAAGCAAGCCACCAAATACGAGACCACCGTCGCCTTCACCCCCGAGCAATTAAAAGCCGCGCTCTTCGCCGCCGAGCCGACGATCACCCTCGGCGATGACCCCGCCGCGTGGTTTGGCGAGCCGACGTTATCGGCCGCAGGCACGGTTGCGAGCATCCCTGTCGGCGATAAAACGCTCGCAGGCACGGCGGTGCGCACCGCACTCGATCTGCGTTCCGCAACGTTTTCTGTGAAGTACGCCGACGGCAGTTTCACCCTCACGGTGCACGGCTACGGGCACGGTGTAGGGCTAAGTCAGGTCGGCGCAAACGCCCTTGCAAAAAAGGGGTATACGTGGCAGGAGATCCTGCAGCATTATTACACGGGGGTCAGCATCGCGTAAAAATAGTTGATTTTTCACCCCTTTTATTGTAAAATAAAAAGGATGTTTATGAAAAGGACGGCGTTACTCTATGGGACAGGCTCTGCACCGCGGCCATCGCCCGCGATCAAATAAGAAAAAGGCGATTATCGCCATCATTGCGTCGGTACTCGCGGTCGCGCTGGCGGTCGGCATCGTGGTGATCACCCTCGGGCGGCATCCGGGCGGCGACACCTCCTCCGCGCCGACGAGCGATACCGCGCCCACCGTCGGCAAGACCTTGCCCAAGAGCTTTATCGACCGCAACACCGCCTCGCCGCACGTCATCCTCAGCGACGTCACGAGCGGTCGCGTACTGTATTCCAAAAACGCCGATGCCAAATGCTATCCCGCGAGTCTGACCAAGCTGATGACCGCCATCGTCGCCGTGGAGAACGCGCAGCCCGACGCCATCTTCACCATTGGGGATGAGATCTATATGATCGACCCGCAGTCCAGCCGCGCCTATCTCACCGTTGGCACGCGCCTAACGCTGGAAAATCTGCTGCAAGCCTTGCTGCTGCCTTCGGGCAACGACGCGGCGTATGCTGTTGCGGTGCAGATCGGGCGCATCATCGAGGCCAACGACACGCTGGATAAAAACGCCGCGGTGGACGCCTTCTGCAAGAAGATGAACGACAAGGCCGCCGCACTCGGCTGCACAGGCACCCACTTCTCCAACCCCGACGGCATCGACGCCGATGACCACTATACCACCGCCGCGGATATGCTGAAAATCGCCGCCTGTGCGCTGGGCAACGAGACCATCGCCTCGGTGGTTTCCTCTGCGGCTGTCAACACCACCCTGCTGTCCGGACAAACCGTCAACTGGAAAAACACCAACCGCCTCATTCAAGAGAACAACGCCTATTCCTATGCGGGAGCAACGGGACTTAAGACCGGCTCGACCGATAAAGCCGGCTACTGCCTTGCCGCCTCCGCTGAGCGCGAGGGCAAGACCTGCATTGCCATCGTGATGGGCGCGAAGACCGAAAGCGGTCGCTGGGAAGACGCGAGCGGTCTGCTGGACATCAGTTTTCAGTGAAAAACAAAAAAACAACCACCCGCCGTGTGCACAAGTCCAGTAAAAACGGACAATAGAAAAAAAGAACCCCCTATGGTAGAATTAAAGAAACTACCATAGGGGGAATTTTCATGCCAAGAAGTTACAGACATATTAAAGAATATGAAAAAGAGATATTGGAACTAAAG
>CAJGCA010000092.1 GCA_904501705.1 Clostridiaceae bacterium
TATAAAGTCCCAATGCTGGAGGCGTTCGCCCGGAACTACGACCTCGCGGACTCGCTGGCGGTGTTCCAGAACATGAAACGCCGGGAGGAAACGGAGCGGATTCTGGCGGAGAAGAAGCGGCTGGAAGCGGAAGAACGGCTGGAAAACGAGGCAACAGGCAACAGGCATCAGGCATCAGGGGACGGGGGACCCGAGGCAACAGGCACAAGCGCGAATAGCGCCGAGAGCCCGGTGGGCTCTCGCTGTGAGTCGCGGACGGCTACGCCGGGAGCGACAAGCGATGCCTTTGGGCAGCTTAGGCAACAGGCAACAGGGGACGAGAGTACGGATTGCCACGGCTCTATGCCAAAGCCTCGCAAAGACGACGCCGAAATTGCCGCAGAGGGCGCGGAGAGCGACCAGAACGTGCGATACGTGGAGTTTTGGGTCGAGGTCACGCCGGAGCAGAGCAAGGCGCTGGGGCGGTTCCTTAAGGAGAACGGCATCAAGTACGGGGCGATCAGGAGGTAGAAATGGAAAACGTAAATATCAGGCTTACATCGGAAGAAGCACTTTTGCTACACATCGAACTTAGGCAACTGGTTTCTCATATTCTTTATGAGTTTGCGGAACCGGCGGAACACGATTCGGACGATTACGCGGATAGAGTTATTTCGCTTGGAGCCATTATTGCGAAGATCGAAGAAGCAAGAAGAAAAGAGGGTAAAAATGGCTGAAATCAAGAATTGTCCCTTTTGCGGTTCCAAGGTTGAACTGATGAACCTTGCGACGCCTATCAGAATGTTCTACTGCACGAACTACCGGGAGTGCGGCGCGGGATATGGGATTTGATTTCGTCGGGTGCGAGATCGACAAAACCTATTTTGATCTGATGGAAAAGCGGTTTAACGAACATACAAGACAAACACGAATGTTTTAGGAGGACACATGGAGAAACCAATTTATCCGCTCGATCTCACGAAATCGACAGAAGAACTGAAAAAGCTGATCGCGGAGAACCCCGATCTTCCGATTGTCATTCTTTGCGAAGCCGATCTTTGCAACGGCGACTATACCTACACCTACGCTCCGGCTGTTTCGTTCTGCATCGGCGAGCTTTTGGATTGCGAAACGCCGTGGGAGAGCGAGTTCGTCAGCACGGACAGAGAGGACTTCGAGGAACGGCTGGAAGAATGGATGTGGGACAACGAAACATAGTATGACAATGACGGTAAGCCGCATGAACCGCCCGAAGAACTTTTTCAGGATTTGCTTGCGGAAGCAAAAGAAAAATACGAATCATACTGGAAGAAAGCAATCTTTATCTACGCCGGGACATAGGAGGACACCATGAGCAGACGATTTTTGAGCGCAGAAGAAGCGATCAGCCTTTTGCCGGACGGCGAGAGCGTTCACACGGTCATCAACGGCGGCTACGGCCTGCTGGGGGCCGATTGGAACCGGGAGGACATTATCGACAAAATACACGGGGCAGAACGCAGAGAGATTACCGGACCGATGGCGCGAGGGATGGGACACGGACTTGTCCTTTACCCGCCGAACGCGAAGTATCAAAGCGATCTGCTTTTCGTGGAAACTGACAAGGCGAGGTTGGACGAGTTCGACCCGCCAGAGGAGGACACATGAAACCTATCTACATACCGAAAGGCGCGGCAAAGGAATACGGAGATTACGCGCTGAACATCTACACCGGATTCCCCCATCGGTGCTACTACTGCTTTGCTCCGCAGGTGCTTCACCGGGACAGGGAGCAGTTTCACAGCATCGTGGAGCCGAGGGCGAACATCGTTGAGGAAACCCGGAAACAGCTTGAACGCGAGGACTTCCGGGGCAAGACGATCCACCTTTGCTTCACGTGCGATCCGTACCCGACAGGCTACGACACCACGCCGACGCGGGAGATCATTAAACTGCTGAAAGCGCATGGGGCGCACGTCCAGATTTTGACGAAGGGAGACGGGAGCCGGGACTTCGACCTTCTGGATGGTTATGATTGGTACGGTGTGACGCTGGACGGGAGCGAAAAGTTTACTGTTTTTGAGGACCACCTTATCGATTTGTACACGGCAAAGATCGAAGGGATCAACACCTGGGTCTCTTTTGAGCCGGTCGTCGATGCGAAGAACGTGCTCCGCATGATCGAGGCAACTTCCGACGCCGCGGACAGGATCAAGATCGGCAAGCTCAACTATCACCCGTCCGAGATCAACTGGAAGCAGTTCGGATTCCGAGCGGAAGCGCTCTGCCAACGGCTCTGCCTTGATTACTACATCAAGGACAGTCTGCGGAAGGAGATGGAGAAACCGTGAAAGCAGTTATGATCTCCATTCGCCATATGTGGGCATATCTGATCTGTATAGGATCAAAAACCGTGGAAATCCGAAAAACAGCGCCGAAAATCAAACCGCCGTTCAAATGCTTTATCTACTGCACAAAACCGAAAGAAAAATATGGGGACGTGATACAAACCGGAAAAGCTCATTATTACGGCGGCGGGAAGGTCGTGGGCGAGTTCGTCTGTGACGCGGTTGAAAAGCTGGATATGGACAGCGTAGGACTTTTGATCGACAGGACGAAGGAATACACCGACTGGAACCCGTGCATGGAGAGGGGCGAACTGCTCCAATACACGGGCGGCATGAAGCCCTACGGCTGGCACATTTCCGATCTGAAAATCTACGATCAGCCGAAGCCGCTTTCCGACATCAAGCGCTGGCAAGGGACAGGCGCATGGTCCACGCTTGAACGCCTGGAACGCGCTCCGCAGAGCTGGTGTTATGTGGACGGCGGGCTGATCGGATAGGAGGACACATGACCCTTTATGAAATGCTCGACAGGACAAAATACTGGCAGAAGGTTCTGATTTACGAGACGAACAGCCGAGGACAGAATATGCCTGTGTTTTGCGGACTTGTGAACGAAGCAAGGCGGGACGGAGACAACGTATGGGACTATCTGCCTTGCGAGGTTGAAATATTCGATGGCCAACCGGCATACTCGACATTCGGGTGAGAACGGAAAACTACGACAGACCGTTTGAGGAATTTTACAGCAACTCCGATAATTGGGGTAAAGAAAAGAGCGAGAGACCGTGGCGATGGGAAATCGAAATCGAGGAAGAAAAAGCCCTTGCGGTGAGACAGGAGACAACAAATGCTTGAAATCCGACCCATAACGCTCAGAGAGGCAAATGCCTTCGTTGCCGCCCATCATCGGCACAACCGGCCTACGAACGGTCACAAGTGGAGCGTGGCGGTTTACGACGGCGAACGGCTCTGCGGCGTGGCGATTGCGGGCCAGCCGATTGCCCGGAAACTGGACGACGGACTGACAATCGAAATTCGCCGGGTCTGCACGGACGGAACGCCGAACGCCTGTTCCATGCTCTACGGAGCCTGCTGCCGGGTGGCGAGGGCTATGGGCTATAAGCGCGTCGTGACCTACACGCTCGTTTCCGAACCGGGCGCAAGCCTCCGGGCCAGCGGATTTACCGACTGCGGAGAAGCGGGGGGGGGGGTATCCTGGAACGTCCCCTCCCGCCCCCGCGAACTGTACGAAGCGCAGACCTCGATGTTCGGGGAAACTGCGGCAAAATACCCGCTTGAAAAGAAGCGGAGATGGGAGAAGGTTTTCTGAAACATGGAAAAATGCAAATGGGAACAGGATGAGGTCTGCGTCAACGCGGACTGTCCGCTGTGCGCTGACTTCTGCCCGGTGAGCGACACGCCGGGGGTTTGCCGGTTCGAGGATAGGGAGGCGTCCGACAATGGCTGATATTCTGATCCGTGGCATGGAGATGCCGAAAGATAGTCCGGCGCTTGTCTTTGTTTGGCCAGATGGAAGAGTCCACCCATACGGAGTGTACGAATCTAAAAAATGGGAAGGCGTGAACGCCGTCCCCCTCCCGGAGAAGCATGGGAGGCTGATTATAAAGGACGGTGAGATAATTGAGGAAGATTAAAGGGAGAACATTCTACGACAAACCGTGGTATAACTCATCATTTTCATTGTGCGGCTTGTAAATATCTGTTTTGGGAGGATTGAAAATGGCTGATTGCATAATCCGGGAGGGCGATCAGTGATCGCCCCTACACAGGAGGGAATATGAGCATTGACATGAAAGACCTGCCTGCCGCCGTGCAGCGGCAGATTTTGAAGCAGATGCGGGACGCGGACGCCCGGAAAGCGGAAAAGGGAGCGAGAGAACGGA
>CAJGCA010000093.1 GCA_904501705.1 Clostridiaceae bacterium
GAAATACAAACGAAAATATTTCTTCCACGGTCTGATCGACCCGCGAGAGATCGAATGGAAGTGGGAAAGCCAGACCATGACGCTGACGGTCAAGAGCGTCCGCGACGACTGGGAGCCGACGCTGCCGTCCCATGAGAACCGGCCCGTGGCTCCCGTGGTGGAAAGCGGCGAGGGTTACGACTGGCGCAGGGTCAGACCGCGCCCGTTCCACAAGCCTGCGGAGGACGAGCTGATCCGAAGCGGAGAAGTGGACGCAATTTTAACCAACACCATGCGGGAATATTTGGGTTCCTGGCGCTGGTAAACCGAATGGAGGGACATTATGGCTCTGTTTCAGCCTACGAATATTACGCCCGATCTGAAGGGCGGGGTAAAGAACGGTTTTATTCTGATCCCGTCCGGCGTAATTACACCGACCAGCGCCGGTATTTCCTGGTCGGTAAACGGCAACAGCACAATGACCGCTTACAAGATCGACTTTTATCAGAACACGGCGGCAAGCACACTGACCGGCACCACGGGAAAAATCACGCTGGGAACGCCGTTTTCCGCAATCTCCGCAAACGGAACGCAAACAAGGTTTACCGCGACCGTGGCGTGGTCGCTGATCTCCGATACCTATTCCGGGCTTGGAACCCTGCAAGGCAAATTCAAGATCACGCAGTGGTGGGGAAGCGGCGCAAACGACTATGTTGAACAGAAATCGCTGTCTGTTTTTGAGGTTTCCAAAGAGGGCGGCGTATCGATCATTCCGCCGACAGGCTACGGAGGCCATCTGACTTTCAACGCCGTCTACTATCCGCCCGTTCCGTCCTCGACCTACGGAAACGTCCCTTTGAACTGGATCAGATGGGAAATTTTCAGGGGCGCCGCGCAGGGAACGCCTGTCTACGACAGCGGGAAAATCTGGAACGCAACAAGCTATACCTGGTCTCCCTCCGTTCTTCCTCCGGGCAATTACACGGCAAGGTTTACGGCAGAAGCCGGTAACGGTTCGGACTGTATGGACGTTGAATTTTTCAGCGTTTCCGAATCGGACATTACGACGGTGGAGGACGCGCTGAACGTTTCCTGCGACCACGAACACAACGCGGTGAAAATCGGCCTCTGTAATATGACGGAAATTATTGAGGGCGAAGAAAGCGGAAACGTCAGCGTCGGAGCCAGCGGCGAGATTATTCTGTCAGATTACTGGGCGTCAGAGCAATATAACGTGGAAGCCTATTCTTCCGATACCTGGTCGTTTATCTGGCACGGAAAGATTACCGGAACGACAAGCATTTCTACCAACAGACTGTTTATAATTAGCTCCGGTTCTATGACGCCGCAGGTGTATGTTACCAGACAAAACGGAAAATTGAATTTTTATCCTTCCGGGAACCAGCTTACCGTCAATTATACTGTCGGCGACGAGCTGTGGATCATTTTTACAAGCGGTTTTTTTCTTGGCGGTATTTCCACAGGCTATCAATGGCTTGTATATTCGCCAAACGCAAGCGGCTATTACAACTGGGACGTTCCAATCTTTACGGAACAGGCACCAAGAAATATCGAACTTTGTGGAAACACCACCGTCTACGGGTTTCAGCTCGGTTTCGGAACCGGAAACGCCAGCCTCGACGCAGGAATGAACGATCAAAGCGCGGAGACGGTTTTCGGCGGCCCCAAGGTGGAATATCCCTGGTCAACGACAATCCATAAAGCGGTGTGGCTTCCGTTCGGCTCGGCTTCCGCAGAAGTGGCCCTGTACAGGATGGAGGGGCCGTACTACTACGGCGCAGCCATGACGCTTGCGGGGATTTTCCCCATCAGCCCCGACCCGGATTATACTGCGTACATCCTCGACTACGGAGCCGTGAACAAGAAATCCTATACTTACGTTGTCACAAGCGCGGACGAAAATCTGGAAAACGAGGCGCGTTCCATGAGCGGCGCGGTCTCACCCTGCTTCTGGAACTGGATGCTGATCGAGGCGAGGCAGAACATCTCAAACGAAAAGCTCTACGAAGCCGTCAACGTGTTCCGTTTCCAGGGGAACGTCAGCTCCGGCTCTTACGGCAACGGCGGCGGAAGAAACATCCAGCCCACGTTTACGCCGTACCCCGCCGTTCTTCGATCCACGCAGAACCGCAGACAGGGTACGCTGACCGGGCTGATCGGCTTCTGCACAGGAGGCGAATACTCGGACAGCAACGAAACGGAACAGGCAATCCGGGCGCTCTCCACGTCCGGAAATCAGCTTTTCCTCCGGGATCGGCGCGGAAATCTCATCAAGATCGCGCTTGCGGGAGAAATCAGCATGAGCGTGAACGATAATTCTGCGAAGCAGGAGATCACGGTCTCCGTTCCGTGGGTGGAAACCGGGCCGACAGACGGCGTTTCGGTTTTTGAAAGCGGCTGGGACTCCCCGGAGCCGGAGGAATAAGGAGGGCGTATGAGCTACACAAACTGGAACGCCTACGAAAAAACGCTCCGGGCCGGGAACTTCATCAAACTCTGCCGACTCCGGTTTCTGAATCCGGACGGGTCTACGGCGTTCGCGCTGGACAACGATCCGTACAACAAGCGCAGCGGCGCGTTTATCGCCGATGGACAGCTCAACGTCAACCTCCAGAACGGAACGCGCCGCACGGCGGAAATTACCGTGGACAACGTGGACGGCGCTTACGACTACAACTACAACATGGTCTGGTTCGGCACGGAGGTCGCGCTGGAAATGGGACTTGTACTGCCGGACGGAACGGAGTTCTATCTTCCGCAGGGGGTTTTCCGCGTGGTATCTCCCCGCGAGAACGTGATGCCGGATGGAAGAACGGCGCAATACTCTCTGACGGACAAGTGGGCCGGGATCGACGGAACCATGAACGGCGGTCTGGAAGCCTCCTACGCCATCAGCGAGGGAACGAATATTTTTGCTCCCATCGTGTCCGTCCTGGCGTCAGACCGGGGCGACGGTCAGCCCTACGACCCGACTACGCCTGTCTTTACGGAGTATTACAACGGAAAAACACAGACGCTGGCGGACGGCTCCACCGCCGCGCTGACGGACGCACCGTTCCAACTTATCATCGACAGCGAGGACGGAACCGTCGCGGATCTTATTTTACAGCTCTGCTCCATGGTAAACGCATGGGTCGGCTACGACCAGACAGGCGCGCTCCGCATAGAACCGTCGCAGGACGACATCAGCGACGCGGATAAGCCCGTACTGTGGCGTTTTTCTCTGGACGAGGCGCAGGTGACGGGGCTTGCGTATGAGAGCAAGATCGCGGACGTGAAGAACGACTATATCATCGTAGGAGCCATGAGCGATACCTACGTGCAGGCAGGGGCGCGGGCGCAGAATCTCGACCCAAAGAGCGACGTGAACATCAACCTGATCGGACGGCGCACGAAGCGCGAGAGCCGCGCAGAATACGCGACCAACACAATCTGTGCCGACTATGCCCTGTGGATGGCAAAGCGGACATCGGTCCTCCACAAAGCCGTGACGGTGAGCTGCAACCAGATTTTCCATCTGGAGGAGAACGGTTTAATCGAAATCGTGCGGACGGACAAAGACCCGGCGGAAACGGAACTGCATCTTATCCAGGGATTTTCGCTCCCGTTGAGCGGGGACGGCCCCATGAGCATCACGGCGACCTCGGTCAGCGATTTCCCGGACATCACCGTGCAGACATGGCCCCTGGCAGAATAATCAACGGGGAGACCCGATAAGAAAGGAAATGATTTTTATGGAATGGATGATCGGGCTGATCGGCGGCGCGTTCGGAGCTGGCCTCTTATCTCTGGTTCAGTTTTTCGTTGCGCGGCACGACAAGAAGAAGGAAACTGAAAGCGTTGAACGAAAAGCCCTGCGGTATCTGATGCTGTACTCGATCCAGGACACAGCGCGGGAGCTGATCTCCGCCGGACAGGCAAGCATGGACGAGCGCAGACAGCTCCGGGAATGGCACGACCTGTACCACAAGGGACTCGGCGGAAACGGGGACGCGGACAAGCTGATGGAGGCTGTTGACCGGCTGCCGTTTTCCATGAACTGAAAGGAGAATGAGACATGATCTTTACGAAGA
>CAJGCA010000094.1 GCA_904501705.1 Clostridiaceae bacterium
GAAATACAAACGAAAATATTTCTTCCACGGTCTGATCGACCCGCGAGAGATCGAATGGAAGTGGGAAAGCCAGACCATGACGCTGACGGTCAAGAGCGTCCGCGACGACTGGGAGCCGACGCTGCCGTCCCATGAGAACCGACCCGTGGCTCCCGTGGTGGAAAGCGGCGAGGGTTACGACTGGCACAGGGTCAGACCGCGCCCGTTCCACAAGCCTGCGGAGGACGAGCTGATCCGAAGCGGGGAAGTGGACGCAATTTTAACCAACACCATGCGGGAATATTTGGGTTCCTGGCGCTGGTAAACCGAATGGAGGAACATTATGGCTCTGTTTCAGCCGACGATGATTACGCCGGATCTGGTCTCCGGCGCGGAAAACGGCGTTGTTTTTGTGTCCGCGACCTACGTGGACCTGAGCTGGCAGGTGAACGGCAATTCGCCGCTGGTCGCCTACCGCATACAGTTTTTTCAGAACGACGCAAACAGCACGCCCGGAACGGACACGGGAAAGGTCGCGATCACGCCCTTTTATCCCGTGTCAGCGGACGGAACGCAGAACCGCTATTCGGTGTCTCTGCCTTACGGTTCGAGCGGAAGCTATTTTTCCATCGCGGAGCAGGACGCGAACAAGCAGGGCAAGCTGATTATTACGCAGTGGTGGGGGAGTACGGACGCACAGAGCGTGACGCAGAGATCGGCCTCCGTGTTCCGTGTGACGGCGCAAACGACAGCCTCCGTTTACGGCCCGACTTACAGCAACGGGACATTCAAATTTGTGGCCTCCGTGACGCTGCCCGCCTACGCCACTTACGGCGAGAGCGCCGTGCTGTGGCACAGATGGCAAATCATTACAGATCCCGGCTATTATGACGGCGAAGAAAGCGTTATGCAGGACACGGGAAAAATCTGGGGCGCGTCCACGTACAACTGGACGGCGAACATTCTGCCTCCGGGATGGTATCTCGGCGTATTTTCGTTTGCGACCAGCAACGGGGAAACGATTACGAAATACACAAACACGTTCCAGGCGCTCGGAAACGTGGTCGAGTTGGATTTCTCCGGCACAGCGACGGTGGAGTGCGACAGGGTAAACGAAGCTGTCCACATCGACATCAGCGACGGCGTGATCGAGCAGAGCATACCAGGAAACCTGGAGAATTTTGTGTACGGGACGACGGGAAGCTACCCGGCGACCTGGCATTTTGAGGGAAGCAGAAAAAAGGCCGAGTGGAATCTGCCGGACGTGGGGAGCGAAACGACCTGGGGCTTCATCTGGGAGGGCTACGTCTCCAATTACGCGAACGTGCTGCTCCGGGTAACAATGAAGAACGGAAACGTCGTTACGTTCGGTTTGGCGCAGGGGACGCAGCCGTATTACGACGACCCGGTGCTGAATCCTATGGTTTATTTGCCGCAGCCAGATCATTTTCTTGCGGGTTCCGCCGCAAAACTGGATTGCGTGTTCCTCGCCACCGGAACCACCGGAAAATGGGACATCGCAACAGAATATCAATGGTCGAGCAATCCGGGAATCGTGACATTCAGCAACAATTCCACGCCGGTCAAGGTGGAAATTCTGGACGGCCTTATGACTACGAGGCTGTATTTTGTATTTGGCTCTAACGGCTACGATACGATCAACAGCACATTCATCGGAAACACGGCGCCGGAGATCCCGGACGATTGGGGCTGCCCTGTGGCGTATCTGGACGAGACCGGCACAAGCTCGGATCTGCTTTACGCTCCGTTCGGAACGAATTTTGCCGATGGAAACACGGCGATTCTGCTCCGGGAGGACGCCGAATCCGGGGAATATTCCGTGATCGGCTACTACGCGTACGCGGATTTTGCCGGAAATTATTATGACTACGGAGCGCTGAACGGACATAGCTACAACTACTATCTGGCCTATCAGATTTCAATAACCGGCGAAACCGAGATGGCGAAGCTGGGATCGGCGCAGCCCTGCTTCTGGGACTGGACGCTGATTGAGGCGGCTCTGACGAACGTGAACGGGGTCAAAATGTACAGCGTCGCAAACGTGTATTTCTTCGGAAAGAATTTCTCCTCCGGCTCGGACGGAAACGGGGCGGCTCCATCGGTGAACCCGACCTTCACGCCCTATCCGCTGGTGATGAAGGACGTGACAAACCGGCACAGCGGAACGCTGAGTTCCCTGATCGGAAGCGTGACGGGCGGGACGTATTCGGACACGAACGCTCTGCGAGACGCGATCCGGGCGCTGAGTTCGACCACGAACATTCTTCTGCTGCGCAGCAGGCGGGGCGATCTTTGGCGCATCGACATTGCCGGAGAGATCGCCACGAACATCCAGGACAGCGCAAGGGTTCAGCCCGTGACGGCCTCTGTACCGTGGGTGGAGACCGGGCCTGTGCTGGGGCCGGTGATAAAGTGAGGTGAGCTTCCGTGACGGATCTGGAATGGAACAGCTATACCGCTGCGCTCAAAAGCGGGAACTTTATCAAGCTGGCACGGCTTCGGTTTTTGAACCCGGACGGGACGACGGCTTTTTCGCTGGACAACGACCCATACAACGAGCGGAGCGGCGCGTTCATCCGGGGCGGAAGCGTGAGCTGCAATCTGCAAAACGGACAGCGCTGGACGGCAAGCGTCACGCTGGAAAACACGGACGGGTCCTACGATTACAACGTCAACAAGGTCTGGTTCGGCACGGAGATCGCCGTGGACATGGGCCTTTCGACAAACGGCATTGAATTGTATTTTCCAATGGGGGTCTACCGGGTGGGAGATCCCGCCGACTGCGTGGCCCACAACGGACGGACGGCGAGCTTTGCGCTGAAGGACAAGTGGGCCGGTCTGGACGGAACGCTGAACGGGAGGTTGGAAGCCTCCTACGCCATCAGCGAGGGAACAAACATTTTTACTCCCATCGCTTCGGTTTTGCAGACTGACCGGGGCGACGGTCAGCCATACGACAACGTGCCGCCGCTGTTCACGGAGTATTACAACGGAAAAACGCAGAGCCTCGCGGACGGAACCACCGCGCTTCTGACCGACGCGCCGTTTCAGCTTATCATCGACAGCGAGGACGGGAGCGTGGCTGATTTGATCCTGGGTCTGGCGGATATGCTTGTGGCGCTGGTTGGTTACGACGCAAGCGGACGGCTGCGGATCGACCCATCGCAGAACGACATTCTGGACAGCGACAAACCCGTGGGCTGGCGGTTTCTGCTGACGGAAAACCAGATCCTCGGTCAGATCGACTACAAAGCGCTGATCGAGGACGTGCTGAACGATTACATTGTGGTAGGAGCCATGAGCGACACTTACGCGCAAGTGGGAGCGAGGGCGCAGAATCTCGACCCCACAAGCCCGACGAACGTCAACAAGATCGGACGGCGCACAAAGCGGGAAAGCAGACCGGAATACGCGACGCAGCGGATCTGCGAGGATTACGCCGTCTGGACGCTGAAGCGACAAGCGGCTCTCCGGCAATCTGTGAGCTTTTCCACCAATCAGATTTTTCACCTTGCCGTGAACGAAATCGTGGAAATCGTGCGGACGGATCTGCCGAACACACCAACGGAGCGGCATCTGGTTCAGGGCTTTACCATTCCGTTTTCCGGGACGGAGCCTATGACGATCAACGCGGTATCGGTGCATGATTTCCCGGAAATCACCGTGCAGACATGGCCTCTGGCAGAATAAACGGGGAGACCCGATAAGAAAGGATATGGTTTTTATGGAATGGATGATCGGTTTGATCGGCGGCGCGTTCGGAGCTGGCCTCTTATCTCTGGTTCAGTTTTTCGTTGCGCGCCACGACAAGAAGAAGGAAGCGGAGAGCGTGGAGCGGAAAGCTCTGCGGTATCTCATGCTCTACTCAATCCAGGCCACAGCGCGGGAGCTGATCTCCGCAGGGCAGGCGACAATGGACGAACGCAGACAGCTCCGGGAATGGCACGACCTGTACCACAAGGGACTCGGCGGAAACGGGGACGCGGACAAGCTGATGGAGGCTGTTGACCGGCTGCCGTTTTCCATGAACTGAAAGGAGAATGAGACATGATCTTTACGAAGA
>CAJGCA010000095.1 GCA_904501705.1 Clostridiaceae bacterium
AATCCGTTAAAGGTACCACCGCCCGCCGCTGCCGTGGCAATTGCGGCAATTAACTAATTAACCGATTTACATCCCATTCAAATTACGGAAAGTTATGGATACCGACGCGGGGGCGGGGGCGCGCTGCGCGGCCTTATGGCCGCGGGGCGCCCCCGCCCCCGCGCACGGAGAGAAATATGGGGCGTGCTCGCTCCCCGCGGGGGGCGCGCCCCTGCGTTCCGCCGTGGCGCGCCTTTTCCCCGCGGGGGCTGCGCCGCCCCGCCTACGGCCTCGGGGCGTAATAAGGTTTGTGCATGAACCCCCGCGGGGGGTCCGCGGGTCGGGGGCGCGGCGGGCCCGCGTTCGTGGGTCGGGCCGCCCCCCGCACACTATCCCTGCTTCTGCGGCCCGCCCCCCGCCCGCGTCCCCGCCCCCGCCCCCGCCCCGCGGCCCCCCCGCGGGGAAGCCTGCGCGCGGGGGGGCCCTCCCCCCCGTGCTCGGTGGCTGCCGCGGCCACTCGGTCGCGGGCGGTCCTCGCGTTCGTGCGCGGCCCGGGGGGCCCGTTGCGCGGCCCTTGGCCGCGGGGGGCCCCCCGGCCCGCGTGGCGGCCGCTGCGGCGCGGGGGGCGGTCGGGCGTTTTTTTCGCCCGCCCCCCTCCGCCCGCGCCCGTGTCGGGTCCGTGCGCGCTCGGAGGGGGTCGGGGGTTTTCCCGTTTTGGTTCGGCTTTGTCGGGTGGCGGTGCCGTCGGGTCATCGCGGTGGCGGTCATCGCGGCGGCGGTCGGCGCGGCGGCGGTCGGTAGGGTGCGGCGACTCATGGGCGGACTTGGGGTCTCGGGTTCCGAGCCTCGGAACCCGTGGAGCAAATTGGTGCCGATTGTCGGGTCTTCGCGGCGGCGGGCAGGTGTGTCGTAGGGGGCATCGAACCCCCAACGACACAGGGCGCCCAGGAAAATACTGCATGCGCGCTCCTCGCGTACCGCTGTGGGCGCGAATCGGGTTTGTCGGGTCTTCATAAAGTTACTACGGCTATCGGATTTCTTGATGGTGGGTGTCGAGACGGGCGTTCAGACACACTGAGTCGAGGTAAAAGACTTTTCCCGCGCCCGTAAGGGCAAAGCCCACCTCGCGACCCCCCACGTCAAGGTTACGACCTCCTAACTTGTCGCGGCCTCGGCATCGAGCCTCGGCCGCGCCATAAAGCGTGCGAATGGCCGCAACGAAAACGATTGCCGTTTCGTTGACTATGGCCATTCGAGGCTACAACGAGCCCCAAATTCTAGCCACAATTCTGCATAACTCCCACTCAAGTCTCACTCATCGCTAACATTTTTTTCTCCAGTTTCAAAAATATATGTATCTTTGCACCCGATTATTAACCCCTAAAACCACAAAAAAATGGCTAAAATCTATGGACTTTTCGGCTCAATGACTGGCAAACTGGCTGACACAGTCATGAGTGTCCGCAATGGTGAGCAAATCGCTCGTAAGTATCAGCCTATCGTGTACAACCCTTCGACCCCTGCTCAGGTGGCTCAGCGCGCAAAACTCAAACTGCTCTCGCAATTGAGTGCCATTATGGCTCCCGTCATCGCTTTCCGTAAGATTGGCGCTGTCTCGAGTAGAAACCTCTTCACGAAGAAGAACTTCCACGCCACTTCTTTCGCTGACAACACCGCCTCAGTGAACTTGGAGTCCGTGAAGTTGACCTCGTCCGTCGTATCTCTCCCTGCCTTGAGTCTGGTTCGCGGTGCCTCCTCCATCACCGCCTCTCTAGTAACTGCGACTGCACTGGACGTGAGTCGCGTTTGCTATGCTGCTTTTCTCAAGCAGGGTGACCAGACTCTTCGTCTGATTGCCAACCCCGTTGTAAACGCCTCGCCCGATGACATCAACTTTTCTACCGTCATCAACCTTGAAGGACAGCAGGATGAGGTAGTGGTCTATGCTTATGGCGTGAGGGATAACACCGAAGCAGCACGTGTGGTCTTCGGTAACCTCGAGGCTCCTCTGACTAGCGATATCGCCCATATTGTCACTACTTCCATGTTAACGGAAAATGACATAACACTCACGGAAACCGTTGCGGAAACTTCCGTCTACTCTGAGTAGATTTCCTGACAATTTGTCATGATGTTTGATATAAACGGTTGAACGTCAGCCTGCCATTTTGACAGGCTGATTTTTTTTCTCTCCATGTCAGATATTCTTCTTATTTTTGCACTCGCTTAGGAAGGAGGAATGGACGTGGAACACCCATTCTGAGCGCCTCGAGTGGCAAGTCTGAGAGCGGGCGGTCGAGAGTAGACCCTCGCTCTCTCTTTTCTCCAGGCACTTATTGGAAAAAATGAACAATGACCTCGAAGAACGTGCCAAAAGGAGATATAAGCGGCCGTCATTGTCTTGGTTAATCAGCGAAATCATTCGCGATTACAATATACCTGAATAAATAACATAAAAATCTCAGACTTATGGAAATTAAATTCATCTACGGAACAAAGAAAAACGAATTTGCCGCAGCCATAATGGCAGCCGCTCAGAACTCAGGCAAAGTTCTTCGTATCAACCACCCTTTCGTGTCCTTTGAAGTAGACGTTTGGACAGACTTCTTGCACATCGTGTGGACGGCTTGCGAAGAATGTTCTCGAGACTCTCGAGGACAGGAAATCGTAAAACGTCTTCCAATATCCTTGACCTACAAAGGGAAAAAGTACTGTACCGAAATTTGGTACTGCCCTGACACGAAAGGTCTGTACTATGCCAGTGTCGACTAGTGTATCGAATGACCGTGGTGTTATTTCGTGCGATTGGTTCTCCCTCTCCTGTATGCTGGCCAAGCCCAGGGACGGAGAACCACTTCATGCACCCAACGGGTGGTATTGTTTACAGCAAGCTCCTACCGCGGTTTGGGCTGAAAGGTGGTTCGTTTTGGATTCTGACGGCAATAAGATAGCCACCATTCTATGCGTTCCGAGGTCTCCAATCATCGATTGTAAGCGTTGCATAGTCGAAATTGCCAATCGTTGGTTGTACTACGAAGACTTCCACAAGGTGGTTGACAGGGTCTTGGATATACTTCCCATGGCGATAACGGGACTCAATCGCGTAGATTTATGCTGCGATTTCGAGATGTCAGATGAGAGATACTCCATCTATAAAAAATTGGCTTCGGGGGCTGCATATGTGAAAGCACTAAGGAGCGGAGCAGTATGGTGGCAAGATATTCCGATAGGGAAGAGTGGAGACAGTAATGGTCTTGAGCGTGTACCGCACTGTCTGACCTTTGGAGGTCGTGACAGTGTATTCAAATGGAAGATATATTATAAGTGGTTAGAGTTACAACAAGCTCCTCCCGAATCAAAAAAACCATATATAATTGATATGTGGAGGGGAATGGGGTTTTCAGAACGTCATGTTTGGAGATGTGAGGTAAGTATAAATGGTTCTAATGCCCTTAGAAATCTCGAGCAGCGACCCATTGCCCCGTTTTCATGGTACGATGATAGGGTACGTATATTTTGTGACATATACTCGGATAAGTTTGTAGTGCGAGAGTCTCAAGGTCATAAAGATAAGCGCAACGACAGAGTACTTCCATTCTTGGAGGTTATAGGTTCGAAATCAATCAAACATGCTTTGCCAAGCAATAACCGCGATGATAGCGACCCTGAGAAAAGAACAACATGTAAGTTATGGCGGGAACTCATGCAGCCTGACACTCAATGTAACTCAGTACTCTGTGGCATCATTAAACAGTCGCTCATGGAGTTGTTGCAGCGTCCTAAAAACCTATGGGTTCTTCAACGTATGTATGGCGTTGATATTGAGGAAATTAGCGTTGCGTTAGCTAGTTGACATGCCATTCTAAATGCTCAACGTTCCCCCCAGCGGAGCGCGACTATCAACAAAATTACCCCCGCAAAGTATTGCGGGGGTAAATCCGTTAAAGGTACCACCGCCCGCCGCTGCCGTGGCAATTGCGGCAATTAACTAATTAACCGATTTACATCCCATTCAAATTACGGAAAGTTATGGATACCGACGCGGGGGCGGGGGCGCGCTGCGCGGCCTTATGGCC
>CAJGCA010000097.1 GCA_904501705.1 Clostridiaceae bacterium
CTCATCAATATTGATAAACCGTCCCGTCTCCGGGTCATAGTAGCGGGTCTCAAGGAGGTAGAAGCCAAGGTCTGTATCGTAGAAATAGCCGCGGTAGCGGAGCGGGTTCAGAAGGCCGATGGTGGCAGCAGCAGAACCGGTTGTGGATAACAGTTTGCCCCAGCTGTCGTACTTGTATTCGGTGACAACAGTACCGGCACTGTCATACAGCGCAATGACGTCGCCCTGTGCGTTGAACAGGTAATAGTAGTCGGTGCCATTGAGATTCACACCGAGAGCGATGCCGTCCGGGTCATAGGTGAAATTGAGCGTGTTGGTCCCGTCGGTCATGGAGACCAGAAGGCCGGACGCGTAGGTGTACTGAGTACTGGAATTGTTCTTTGTTTTCCAGGTCCGCTGTCCGTCTGCGTTGTAAATAAACTGGTAACTGTTTGTGCCGTCATTTGCAGAGGCCAGCTGTCTCCCCTTCTGCCAGGTGAATGTGAACCCGTTATAGCTGAGCGGATTGCCGATCTGGTCGTAGAGAATGGTGGAACCGTTATTGTATGTCAGGAGTTGATCGCCCCAGGACACCGCATAGGTATACGGTACTGTCCGGGTTGCAGAAGTCAGCGCGCCGGTCGTGTAGGGATACTCCACCTTAGACAGGATGTTTCCATTGCTGTCATAATTATAGCAGATAGTAACACTTCTGTCCTCGTCGTTTTCTCTCGCCAGTCTGCCAAGGCCGTCGTATTCATAAGAATGCGTCTTGTTGTTTTCGGTGATCGATGTGATTTGGCCGTTGGCGTTGTACTGATAAGAGATACCGGGGCGCATGGCTGTCGCACTCCCGCCGTTCGGCGTCAGCTGATAGGAGAGGCTTGCCACCCTGCCGGACTGACCCTGCGTGGACGACTAGTGAGTATAGTTCTTTTCTTTTATTCAATATGTTCTTAAACAACCGGGTTTCCATCCAGTTTTTGGGATAGTCGCTTTCACTTTTTTTGTATTTTTAATTGGTATTTGCTTTGCATAGTCAATCTCTCTCTCGATCTGTGCAACGTTGAGATCAAACGGCTCATTAGAAATAATAATATATTCTGTTCCCTCAATGGAATTGAAATATGAATAATACACTGTATCAGAAAAAACAACAAACCCTTTTTCGATTCTATTGGGATATTTTGCATATGCATATTCCTCTGTTATTTCTACCGTTCCCTTGTTCTTTAGAATCTTATGCATAACAACCAATAGTATCGGCAAAGAAATAGCGATCGTTGTACTGCTATATAAACCAAAATCTGTATTCTCGGTGATTCCCCATTGAAAAATAGTATCCAATAGTTCACCTATGACTATTATTAGTCCTCCAAAAATCAATACTAACTCTAATATGAGCCAACGCATGTACTGCCTGATTATTATCGGTTTTTTGTTCATGACAGTTCTCCCGGGAACAGTGTTGAAACCATCCCATCAAAACCTTCCTGCGCAATTGAAGTAAAAGCTTCTTTTGAAAAAACAGAAGACGTACTGTTGATTACTAATTCGGTTTCCAATTCTTTTGCAACAATGCCACTTGTTGCAAAGGTCATAGAGCCGTTCATCATGCCGACTGAAAACCCAAACGCTGCAGCTGCCAAGTCAGATTTCGTTGGGGCGGCTGCTTTTGCCAAATCTTTTGTGCTGACATAAAGTTGAGACTTCGTGTTTGACCATGTCATTTTAGATGAGTATGTAATTGCTTTCCCGACTTGTTTTATATATTTTTTTATTGGCTTCTTCATTCGAACCTATCGTCCCATAATTCCGAACCTCTGTCAAGACGCTTTCTTTTGCACAAAACCAATTTCGTAAAGGCTGTACAAACACAAACATCTTTACTTGTATAGCTTAACGAATAATCACTTTGTAATAAACAAAAAAGACCGCTCCCTGCTTGGAACGGTCTGGTCTTAGTATTTATTAATCTTCACTTCCGCCAGATAATGTGGTCCTCAATAAGGATGGCGCGCGTCGGGGCGGCTTCGAGGCCGCCCAGTTTCACCGGCGGCGCGAAGAGGAAATAGTCTCCTCCGCGGTTCAGGCCGGAGAGGTCGAGGCCTTCGAGGAGCGCGGTGCCGGCGCCGAGGAGCGCGCGGTGGAACGCGGCCTCGTTTTTACCGGCGTGGCTCAGGCCCTCGTAGCCTAGGAGCTGGTAGCCGAGCGCGGCGACATCGTCGGCGGCTCCGGCGAAGAATTCGAAGTCGCCGTGGCAGCGCAGGATGACGCGGTCCGAGAAGCGCGGGAAGTACCGCTCGATCTCACGGCCGGTGAGCGGTCCCGGAGGGATGTCCACGACCGTGACCGGTCCGATGAACTTCTCGAGCGGCAGGTCGGTCACCGTCTTGTAAAAGTCCGGGTCCTCCGCCTGGCTGAAGACGTGGGACGGCGCGTCGACATGCGTGCCGGAGTGCAGGCTCGCGTACAGCGCGGTCACGTCGAACTCGTCGTCGTTGTCGAGACGCTCTATGGCGTGGACCCGCGGTTCCGGGTCGCCGGGGTAGACTTCCGCCCGCAGCAGGTCGGAAGAGATGTCGATCATGTTCATACGAGGCTCCCTTCAAAGCTCAGATCAGTTGGTTCGTGTGGCTCCGGTGCTCAGTGTTTCGTCGGCGGTGGCTGCGGCAGCCTTCGCCGCGGTCAGCGTCTCGTCCACGATGGTCTGGACGATCTGTCTCAGAGCACTCTTATAAAGAGGATCGGATTCCGGCAGGTCAGCCAGCCAGTACTGCAGCCGGCGAGCCCGCTTCTCCTTATCCTTATATTCTTTATGGATGACGATGTCATCCTCCGTCACCATGCCGGTGTACTCGGCGTCCCTGACGTCCGCTTCGATGGTCGCGGTGCCGAGGGTCGAGAACCCGGTCTGGGCCAGCAGATGGAACCCGGCGGCGCTGCCGTCGGTCGCGGCGTTCGGCGAAGTCTGCAGGAACAGACCGAACTTGCCGAGGTCGCTCGACCAGGAGACGTCCATCGGGGCGAACTCGAAGGTGCCGTAGACCAGACCGTCCGCCGTGGCGAAGTTGCTGTAGGCAACGGAGTTTTCAAAGTTGCCGAAGGCAAAGTCCACGGTGCCCGCGGTCTTCGTCTTCTTCTCGACGTTGAACTTCACGACGGTGTCGCCGCCCATCCGAAGATGGAACGCGGGACCGCGGTGGTCGTCATCGTCGAGCATGGCGTTCGCGATGATGTCCCCGTCCGGGCGCTTCACCAGCGCGTCGAACGCGTGGATGACGTTCTGTTTGTCGACGAGCAGGTCGACCGACACATGGGAGATGCCGGTGTCACGGAATTCGTTTTTGTATTGGTTTTCCATCGCCGTCAGAAACGCGGAGAAGGTCTCGTCCGACCCGAACTGGTCTTCCGTGTCGAGCTGTTCGTTGACCGCGTCCCGTAGGCCGTTCGCCTTCTGCAGCCGCTCGAAGAACACGTCGAGGAACGCCTGCGCGTCCGCCCGGTCCACGAGGATGTTCACCCGCTCGCCGGTCGCGTGTTTGTCCTGGAAGTTCAGCTGCTGGTCCTTGTCGATGGTGATGTCGATATCCTTCTTCACCGCTTTATACGCGGACTTACCGGCTTTGGACAGAGCCTTCTGGATGGTCTCGTCGCCCGAGGACAGCGCCGCCTGCAGCACGCGCTGGCGGTAGAGCTGCTCGTCGGTCTGCTGAGGTGCATCGCCAAAAAGGCGGGTCCAGCCGTAGCCGTACTCCGGCACCGTCGAGTAGATGCCGCTCGCGAGGTAAGCAAGGTCGTGGGTGAAGATGGTCTGCCGGGCGTCGTTGAGTTTCAGTTCATTGGAGAACTGGAGTCCCCGGGTCTGCGTGTTTCCGGTAAAGCTCAGCTGCTCCACGTACCGCTGCGCCGTCTCGAGCACCTCTTCCGAGTTGATGAGGTCCTTCATGTCCTTCGACAGTTCGACCGAGACAGCACCTTCGCTGTCATACGC
>CAJGCA010000098.1 GCA_904501705.1 Clostridiaceae bacterium
ACCACCACCGCGCCGTTATACCCGCGCAGATATTCCTCCAGCCACTCCACCGAGGGGATATCGAGGTGGTTGGTCGGCTCGTCGAGCAGCAAGAGATTTGTCTGCGCGAGCAACAGCCGTCCCATCGCCGCCTTGCTGCGCTGACCGCCCGACAGCACCCAAACAGGGGTGGAAAAGGCGCTCTCAGGGAATCCGAGACCGAGCAAAGTCGCCCGCACACGGCTCTTATAATAAAGACCGCCCGCCGCCTCGAACTGCTCGCGCAGATGCAGTTGGCGGTCAAGCTGTGCGGCGGTCGGCTCGCCGCTGTCAATAACGGCGTTGAGCTGCGCGAGCTCGCGCTCCATCGCCATCACGGGGGCGAACACGCTCTCCACCTCATCCCACAGCGTGCGGGACTGCTCGCGGCAGGTGTGCTGCTCCATATAGCCGATGACGGTGTCGCGGTATTTCACCACCTCGCCGCCGTCGGCGGACTCCTCGCCCATCAGGATGCGCAGAAGCGTCGTCTTGCCGCAGCCGTTGTCGCCGACAAGACCGATCTTATCCCCGTCGCCGATCTCAAAGCTCAGGTCGGTGAACAGCGCGCGCTCACCGAAATATTTACTTATTCGCTGTGCCGCTAACCGTGCCATTGTCATTCTCCTGAAAAGGCCTGTTTTACAGAACTGTAAAACAGGCCTTTGATTACTTCTTGTCTTCCGCGTCCATCAGATTGCGGATCGCCTCGTGGAAGGACTTGATGTCCTTAAACTGGCGATAGACCGACGCAAAGCGAATGTACGCCACATCGTCGATGCGCATCAGCTGCTCCATCACGTACTCGCCGATCTTGGTGGTCGGCACCTCACGCTCGAGCGAGTTCTGGATCTGCGCCTCGATCTCGTCGACCGCGCGCTCCAGCGTGTCGAGCGACACAGGGCGCTTCTCACACGCGCGCAGTAGGCCGTTAAGCAGCTTCTGCCGATCAAAGGGCTCGCGGGACTTGTCCTTCTTGACGACCACGATGGGCAGGCTCTCGATAATCTCATAGGTGGTAAAACGCTTGCCGCACTCCAGGCACTCGCGGCGACGGCGAATACGGCTCCACTCGTCGGTTGGACGGGAGTCGATAACCTTGCTCTCTACATAACCGCAGAACGGACACTTCATCCGAAACACCTCTTTCTGAAAAGCTGTGGATAAATCACTCTAAGTGTACCATATCTATGGGCTAAAAGCAAGGATTTTTTGCCAAAACCACAAATTACGGGGACGCGAGCTCCTCAATGTAATTGTTCACCGCATCACGAAAGTGACACGGCTCAACCTCGTTTGTCCGCAGGCGGTCGATCAGCCGCTCCACCGCCACCGAGGACAGGTCGATATCGGGAAACTCCACGACCTTCCCGCCCGACACCATCTCCACGCCGTAGGTCCACACACATTCACCGTCCGGTAACGTGTATACCGTACAAATATTCCGATACATCGGTTGCTTTTTTTGCCGCATCAAGCACGCCCTCCAACTTGTCGCAAATTGCGACGGACTTTCACTTTTCTCGAAAATTATAGCACTAATGTTGTAAAATGTCAATAAATAACGTGAATTATGTGAACGCAAAATGATGCCCCGCCATCAGCAGTGCCGTCTGTGCGGCGATGATGAGCGGCAGTCCCCACATAAAACGGCGATGACGGGTCTTATGGCGCACTGTACGCATCGTCAGCAGCATTGACGCCGCACCGCCGAGCGCCGCCACGATAAACAGCGTCTTTTCGGGCACGCGCCACCGGCCGCGGCGGGCACAGCGCTTATCCCACACCGTCAGCACGCACGCAAGCGCGCTTATCCCTATCACATACCAACCGTACCACGGCATACGACCGCTCCTTTCTTTTTCTTTATATTATCGTATCACGCCGCCGCGGTGCGGTCAACAAAAATTTCCACCGGCTGTTTTTGTGCAAAAACTTGACCAATCTCGTAATATTATGTAGAATAGAAGGTGGTTGTGTCAATTTCAGTGGAAAGGAGTGTGTCCCGATGCGCAAGCGCGTGCTTTCGTTCCTGCTTGTTCTGTGTCTGCTGACGAATCTGCTTGTCGGCTTTACCGCGCTCGCGGTGGAGACGGTATCCACCGGCACGGTGCACGTCGACGATGCACTCCGCATACGCAGTGAGCCGAACACCTCGTGCAGTACGGTCGGTTGGCTGAGCAACGGAGACGTTGTCACCATCCACGAAACCGTCACCGCCGCCAACGGCGACCGCTGGTATCGCATCAGTAAGGGTACACTCAGCGGCTATGCCTTTGCCGCCTACATCACCATCAACGCAACCTACGAGTCCGATGAAGAATTCGAGGCGTATCTCACCGCGCAAGGCTTCCCCGAGGACTACAAGCCCGCGCTGCGCGCCATCCACGCGCAGTACCCGAACTGGATCTTCCGCGCCGAGCATCTGTCGATGACGTGGTCGACCGCCCTCGCCGCCGAAAGCGAGGTCGGCCTTAATACCATCACCAGCCCCGATTCCTGGAAGTCGATGGAATACGGTGCATACAACTGGAATACGAACACCTACGTTGCGTACGACTCGGGCGGATGGGTCACCGCTGCACCCGCGCTCGTCGCCTACTATATGGACCCGCGCAACTGGCTGGACTCCACCTACATCTTTCAGTTCGAGGACCTATCCTATGCCGACGAACAAACTGTTGCGGGAATTCAGGCGATTTTACCTGCCGCGCTGGACAAATATGCCGAAGACCTGCTCAAAGCATCCAAAGAAGCCAAGGTCAGCGCCTATTTCCTCGCCACCCGTATGACACAGGAAGGCTCGCACGTCAACGGGCTCGGCACAGGACAATACGACTGCTACAACTTCTTTAACTACGGCGCTTACGCCATCTATGAGAACGGGGTCGAGGTACTGTCCGCCGTGCAAAACGGTGTCAAATATGCCAAAGAGCAAGGTTGGACTACGCCGTACAAGTGCTTGGTAGATTCAGCGCAGCGTATCGGCAAAGGATATATCAATCTCGGGCAAGATACGCTGTATTATCAGAAGTTTAACCTCACCAACACCACGAGTGGTCTGTACGCGCATCAGTATATGTCCAACGTCGGCGCGCCCTCCTCGGAGGGGCGCATCCGCCGCAACGCGGCGAACGACGAGCAGTTACAGGCCAATCTGACCTTTACCATTCCCGTGTTCAAGTCGATGCCGTCCAAGGCTGCGCCGATGCCCTCCAAGACGGGAAACAATAACAACTTCCTCACCGCCATCACGGTGGAAGGGCACACACTCACCCCCACCTTTGACCGCTACACGATGGCGTACAGCCTGCAGGTCGGGGAAACGGTGGAGAGCATCACCGTTAAGACCACCCGTAGCAGCAACGAGGCAACCGTCAAGGGGGACGGGCAGATCAGCCTCAAGCACGGAGAGAACGCCATCCCCATCGCCGTCACCGCGACCAGCGGTGAGGTGCGCACCTACACGCTGACCGTCACCCGCGAGGGCGAACCCGCTGAGGATGAGGAAACGCCCACACCGCTGCCCACTATCACGGGTAAGGTGTACACTGTCGGCGATACCGTTACCAAGGTGGAACCCGAAACCACCGTAACCGATTTCATTAAAAATCTTGCGGTAACCAACGGCACGGCGATTGTTACCAATGCCGCGGGCGAGCAAAAGAGCGGGCTTGTCGGCACGGGCGACATCCTGCGGCTGTACAGCGGCGACAAGCTGCACGCCAGTTACCCCATCGTCATCTACGGTGACGTCAACGGGGACGGCAAGGTGTCCTCGCTCGATCTGCGCGTTGCGCAAAAGCATATCCTCAAAGTCAGCACCATTGACGGCTATTACCTTGCCGCTGCCGACAGCAG
>CAJGCA010000099.1 GCA_904501705.1 Clostridiaceae bacterium
TATCCGCGCCGCGCACACCGCAGGCGCACAGCCGATTATGATTCCCGATACGATGCAGCCGACCGAGGAGATTCGCGCGCTGTGCGCGCACGTGCTGCCGCGGGTGGATAAGGTTATAGAGTTGTTGTAAGAAAACGGACGAGGGTATCCTCGTCCGTTTTTTGTGTGGGTGGAAATAAGCGTGTGGGCGTAAACGGACTCGTGCACCTGTCGGCTTCGCCGACGAGGTGCGTCGGGATTTTGCTCATTTCAAGTCCCGTTATAGCACAACGGAATGTTTGTAAAATAGCAAAAGGACACATCCCGATGGAATGTGTCCTTTTTACGAGCCATAACCCCGCAGTAACAAAAGCAAAAAAATAGAGCGCAACCGCGCTCCGCAAAAATGTAAAACATTTTTTCTTTGTGTTGCTATTATATGCTTAATCGAATAAAATGTCAATAGTTTTCTTTAAAAAATTAAAACTGGCACAAATCGTCTGATTCCCAGTATAATAATCCGCATGCAGAAACATTCGAGCTGTTAACTCATTTAACATTCTTTTTGTGTAGTCTCGTATGCCTTCGCTAGTAACAATTTGCGAATGGAAATACAATAATGTAACCAGTTGGCACATACGCACATTACTGAACTGTCGATCACGCGCCCCTTTCGGTATGGTCTTCAACGCTTCATGCAGCCAATACTTGGGGCGATAAGCGTTATCCTGTGCGCCCATATCGTGTAGAATACAGTTGCTGTGCGCAGCGGCGTTTCTGATCGGCTTAACGGCTTGTAACAAATAATAATCATTTTTAAGTTCTTTCGACTTAAAAACATCTGCGCAAAAAGAATAAAAATGAAGAAATGTTCCTAATGGAATAATTTCAATAAACGCCCAAACTGGGTATTCGGGGTCGTAATTTTCAATTATTCCACCGCAATATGGATTTTTGCGATTTCTTTCGATTTCGTATAACAGATTTGCGTGAAAACTGGTCTCTTCTTTTAAATCCTTGTTAATGAGTTCTTGTTTGTACTGATTAACGATCGTATAAGCATCTTCACAGTTCTTTTCAATAAAATTTAGCAATTTGACTTTTGCAAAATGCTCTACATCCAAAGCGAGTTGAATAAGAACATAGCGCAATCGTTTATCTATGATGGCCAAATCTTTTAGCATAGCAAAATCAAGATTAATATACTTATCCTCGCCATCTGTCTCTGAAAATTTTGGGAAGTTTTTACGATATGCACGAAGCTTAAAATAGTTGTTATTCTCATCCAGATACTTTATTGCTTCCTCGATCGATATTTTTTCGAATCGAACACCTTTTGATAATAGGTGTTCGATTTGCTCTGCCTTTGACAGCATAGGTCTGTCCTTCACGATCATGGTATCACCTCATTTGCAAATGATTTACGTTTCTATAATAGCATAATGGCGGTGTTTATTCAACATAAAAAAGCAGATACTTACAAAGTGTTTCCTAATGTGTAGAGCGAAACCACGAAACTCGCATCGATGTCCGAGTTACGCACGCAAAAAAGAGGACACCCCGATGGGGTGTGCCGCGTAAACGGACTCGTGCACCTGTCGGCTTTGCCGATGAGGTGCGTCGGGATTTTGCTCGACGGCTAAACGCCGTCGGTTTCATCGGTAAGTTTGCTGACACGAACGCAGTTTGGCATTATAACAGATATTTCTCTCGCGATGAGTTCACATAGATGAAACACGCAAAACCCGCACGGTTCGACCTTCGCCTACGGCGCGAGGTCGGTCGAGATTTCGCTTGCGCATTTAGACAACGCGCATTTCGCCTAACGGCGAAACCGCGAAACTCGCGTCGATGTCCGAGTTACAGCCCACGCAAAAAAACTCCCCACACCCGAACGGGTGTGGGGAGTTTTTGGTGGGCGTAAACGGACTCGAACCGCTGACCTCCTGCGTGTGAAGCAGGCGCTCTAACCAGCTGAGCTATACGCCCGTATGGTGACCCGAACGGGAATCGAACCCGTGTTACCGCCGTGAAAGGGCGGTGTCTTAACCGCTTGACCATCGGGCCATAGATGGTCTTTTCCGGCCCCCTGACGGGAGCCGGAAAAGATGTGGTGGCTGTAAGTGGATTCGAACCACTGACACTGCGGGTATGAACCGCATGCTCTAGCCAACTGAGCTATACAGCCGCAAATCGTCCCGCGGCGGGAACGCTGTATATTATATACTATACTCACCCGATTTGTCAACTATTATTTTTTCTTTTTTGCAACAAGTCTTTTATACGGGCAAACAACGCCTTGCCGCAGAGGCATATCGCCGCCCACAGCCTGTGCGCGCCCACGGCAATATGCGCGCCGACAAAACGAAAAAGTCGCATAAGATGCGGTTTCATCCATATCCACGCCGCACGTGACCAACGAGCAAGATGTGTCCACGCGATACGACAAACTTTATACACAAACGGCAACAACGGCACGACCGCTTGCGCGGCGAGTACACCGACAGCGGCGCCCTCTGCCCAGCCGCTGAAACGGCGAATGAGCACCGTGATCACTCCCGCGACGACACCGACAACGATCTGATCGCGTGGCGCGTCGGGGGCGGTGGTTTTGTCTGCGAACAGCAGCGCTGCGAGCAGGACGCCGCCCGCCAAGATTGAATACAGCGCGTAGCCGATCGTGCCCCAGAATACCCACGAAAACAGCGCTACCGTCACGATCAAGGTGGCGGGGGCGATGAGTCGAACGCGGCGGCGCAGAATAAGAAACAGCGCACCAAGCAGAATCGCCGCGACGCAGCCTTCTCCGATCGCGCCCGCGTGGATACCGAACAGCAGCTGCCAAAAATCGGCAACTTCGCCGCCGCGCAGGGCGGAAAGCGGCGTCGCACCCGCGACGCCGTCGACGGGAATAAACTGTGCAGGCATCGTATAATCTGCAAAGTGCGCGGGGAATACTATCCGCACGAGGAGAAAGGCGAGCAAAACGGGATGCACGAGCGGCTGCGTGAGCCGCCAATCGGGCTTAACGCGCCCAATCAAAGCGGGGACAGTCTGCGCCACCGCCACAATACCGCCGAACAACGCCGCGAGCCACCCCGGCGCACCCGCAGGCAGGCAAAACGCCGCAAGCAGACCGCCCACGACCGCGGGCACAACACGCAGCTCGGTCCACGGCGCTTTCATTGCCCACGCGAGCAGCAGCGCCGCCATCAGATAGCCGCCGACCGCCGTCACGTGCAACGCGAGCGCCTGCCCGCGATAATAGATCACCGAAACGATCAACAGCGGCAGCAGTGCCGTCAACCAATCGAGCACACGCTCGCGATCGGGATCGCGCAGGCTCGGGTGCACCCGCAAGGTATCGCTCTCCATAACGGCACTCCTTTCTCACAGAAGAATATACTGATAGTGTACCAAGTCCTGACGAAAATTACAAGTGTTTTCTTTTGCTGCGCTTGACAGAGAGGAACAAAATTCGTATAATAAGGAGCACACTCACACCATACGGGGGCGTAAAGGTTTCGACGGGGGTTGTGAGGTACGGTAAGCGAGTAGCGGTGCCGAACCGCTATAAAATCGGCAATCTTAAAGAATAAACGACAACAACAAAGTTGCGTTGGCGGCCTAATTAGGCTGCCCGTCTTGCCCCGGAGCACCGCGGCCGGGAGCGAGGCGTCGATGAGCGGTGAACGTGAACGGAGAGGTGCCACCCTCCCCGTCACGGCGTAGTGGCTACCGTAGCGCATAGCCTGCCTGTCGGCGATGCGTGAGGGGAATCCTAAAAGATTGGCTGCACTCGGAGAAAGCTGTATCAAGTGACTTTCGGACGCGGGTTCGATTCCCGCCGCCTCCACCAA
>CAJGCA010000100.1 GCA_904501705.1 Clostridiaceae bacterium
ATGCCCCGTCCTGCACCTATGCCTACTATCACGCCGCGATCAAGCCGAAATTCTAACAGAGTAAAAGGACGGCGAAGATCAGTTTTCGCCGTCCTTACCTACATAGGAGGATATGATATGAACGAGAAAGTGGCATTTCTGCTTAATCAGCAGATCAACAAGGAGCTGTACAGCGCATATCTGTATCTCGATATGGCGAATTATTATATTGACCTCGATCTGGACGGCTTTGGTAACTGGTATACCATTCAGGCGCAGGAGGAGCGCGATCACGCGATGCTGTTCCTGAAATATATGCAGAACAATGGTTTAAAGGTAACGCTGGAGGCGATCGACAAGCCCGATAAGGTGTTTGAGAAGCCGAATGACCCGTTGCTCGCAGGTCTTGAGCACGAGAAATACGTCACCTCGCTCATCAACGATATCTACGATGCTGCGTATTCCGTCAAGGATTTCCGCACGATGCAGTTCCTCGACTGGTTTGTCAAGGAGCAGGGCGAGGAGGAGCAGAATGCGGACTCGCTCATTAAGAAATATGAGCTGTTCGGTAACGACCCGAAGGGTCTGTATCTGCTCAACCAGGAGCTTGGCGCACGCGTGTACACCGCCCCGAGTTTAACGCTGTAACCGAAAGCCGAAAATGAATATAGCGCGGAGCATTTGCTCCGCGCTATATTTTTATTCAGCTATATAAAGTGTACCTGTAATGTTCAAAACCTGTTGATTTTTTAACCACTTATATAATTCGCCTGCTTCCCATTCAGTCTTATGAGTCGCGGCAGCACTGGTTATATGCCAGGCGAATTTTTCGTGGTCAGTTACCCTGAAATCACCATCAATGCTTTCCATTGTTACGGTGCTACCTTCAAATTCTCCGTTAGGGTCAAAGGAAGAATAATCATCAGCGAAGGTTCCGTGTTGTGTGCCGAACTCTGTGGAGATTCGCACGGTAATTGTGCTTTTTACAGTATCTAAACGAGAGAAATATTCATCTTTAACACCGAAATAAAAATCTTGGCAAAGGGTTGTAACTTCTTTTGGAACATCAGAAAAAGCTGATTCCTTATAATAAGCAGAATATTTTGAAGTGAATTCAAGATACTGGGACCAGTTATCCATTGTTATTTCAACTGCCGTATACTGCTCTTTTTCGTTGCCGTTTGCATTCGGTGTTTCCGTACCGCCGCAAGCGGCTAAAGCTAGACACATAACTGCTGCCAAAAACAGCGCAAGCATTTTTCTCATTTCTTTTACCACCTTTTTGTAAAATCCTTTCAATAATATACCACAAACCTGTTTGGGAATCAAGGTTTTTCGGATTGCAATTGAAAATCCAGAAAAGATATGATATCATATCAAGAGTGCAGTGAATTTGAGGTGATTTGATGTTCCGACAGGCAACAATGAACGATATGCCCGCGATTGACGCGGTGTATGCGGCGGCGCGCCGCTTTATGGCGGCGAACGGCAACCCCAATCAGTGGGGTACGACCAACCCGCCGCGCGAGCGGATCGAACGGCTCGTGACGATAGGGGAGCTGTACGTGGAGGAGACGGACGGCGTGATTCACGCGGCGTTTTCGCTGACCTTCGGGGAAGACCCGACCTACGGCGTGATTGACGACGGCGGATGGCTGAGTGATACTCCCTATGCCGCGATTCACAACGTGGCGAGCGACGGCACGGTTCCCGGCTTTTTCACACGCTGCGTGGCGTTTTGTCGTGAGCGGAGCGATCATCTGCGCATCGACACCCACGCAGACAACAAGGTAATGCAGCATCTGGTGACAAAGCACGGCTTTACCCGTCGCGGCATCATATATCTGGCGAACGGCTCGCCCCGCATTGCCTACGAATGGATGAAATGACAGAGCGACCGCACGGACCCTCGTGCGGTCGTTCTATTTGGATCACCGATGCGCATATACTCCTACATAAGGGAGGGAGCGCGTATGATTGCACGCATTACGGACATGCACGATAAAGAGGTCATCAACATCTGCGACGGTACACGGCTCGGCTACGTTGACGACATCGAGGTGGATACCTGCACCGCGCAGATCGTGTCCATCGTGATCTATGGCCACAATAAATGCTTTGGCCTGCTTGGACGCGAAGCGGATATCGTCATTCATTGGAAGGATATCGAGGTTATCGGGGACGAAACGATTTTGGTGAACTTCAAATGTCCGCCAAACTGCGGTTGTTCACCTAAAAAAGGCCCTCAAATTCTCGGCGGATTGTTCAGATAGTGTCTTTGTGAACATCAACTAAAAATCTTCTCAAAAAATCCGCAAAAAATTGCAAAAAAGTTCTTGCAATTTCCGATAGTTAATGGTATACTATATCGGCAAATCGCACGCGAGGCAAAACATTGATGCTCGGTGCCGCATCCGAATGTGTCGGACGGTGGGCATTGATGCTCGCGGAGGAAAAACCAAGGAGGAATTCAGTTATGTCCGTTATTTCCATGAAACAGCTGCTGGAAGCCGGTGTCCACTTCGGTCACCAGACCCGCCGCTGGAACCCCAAAATGGCGCCCTACATCTTCACCGAGCGCAACGGTATCTACATCATCGACCTGCAGAAGACCGTTCGCAAGCTTGAAGAGGCGTATATGTTCGTTCGCGAACTGTCCGCTGAGGGCAAAGAGGTGCTGTTCGTCGGCACCAAGAAGCAGGCGCAGGACTCCATCCGTGAAGAGGCTGTCCGTGCCGGCGCGCATTTTGTTAACGCTCGTTGGCTGGGCGGTATGCTCACCAACTTCCGCACCATCCGCGGCCGTATCGCCCGTCTGAGCCAGCTCAAGGCGATGGAAGAGGATGGCACGTTTGATCTGCTTCCCAAGAAGGAAGTGGTCAAGCTCAACCACGAGATCGAGAAGCTGGAGAAGTTCCTCGGCGGCATCAAAGAGATGAAGAAGCTGCCGGGCGCTCTGTTCATCGTCGATCCCCGCAAGGAGAAGATCGCTGTCTCCGAGGCGAAGAAGCTGGGTATCCCGGTCGTCGCCATCGTTGACACCAACTGCAACCCCGACGAAGTCGACTACGTTATCCCCGGTAACGACGACGCCATCCGCGCTGTGAAGCTGATCGCCTCCTGC
Organism: Clostridiaceae bacterium; assembly: GCA_904501705.1. Lineage (GTDB taxonomy): Bacteria > Bacillota > Clostridia > Oscillospirales > Acutalibacteraceae > UBA5905. The sequence goes on from CAJGCA010000100.1 coordinate 3,104, forward strand.
ATGGCTGACGCGATCATCGAGGGTCGTCAGGGCGAGCAGACCGTGGCTGAGGAGGCTCCTGCTGAGGAAGCTGTCGAGGCTGCCGCGGAATAATTCGGCTGTATAATTGCGAATAGGAGGACAGAACAATGGCTTTTACCAGTAAGGATGTTATGGCACTGCGTGAGAAGACCGGTGTCGGCATGATGGATTGCAAGAAGGCTCTGCAGGAGTCTGACGGCGATATGGACAAGGCAATTGACTATCTGCGTGAGAAGGGTCTCGCCAAGCAGGCGAAGAAGGCTTCCCGCGTGGCTGCCGAGGGTATGGCGTATGCCACCGTCGACTATGATAAGAAGGTCGGTGTGGTCGTCGAGGTGAACTCCGAGACCGACTTCGCCGCGAAGAGCGACAAGTTCATCGAGTTCGTGCAGCAGGTGGCGAAGGTCATCATCGACGCGAACCCCGCGGACGTTGAGGCTCTGATGGCTTGCGACGCCGGCGACGGCCAGACCTTGGCTGACGTCCTGCGTGACAAGGTTATGGTTATCGGCGAGAACCTGAGCGTTCGCCGTTTCATCCGCTATGAGGGCGACTGCGTGGCGTATGTCCACGGCGGCGGCCGCATCGGCGTGCTCGTGAAGTTCGAGGCGGATGCCGCGGCTTCCGGTTCCGA
>CAJGCA010000101.1 GCA_904501705.1 Clostridiaceae bacterium
CGTATGGCAGAAGTAACGCTGCAAGTAAAGGTCCTGCGGGAACAACTCGACAAGCTCCAGGCGGACATCAACAAACTCAAAACGACGAAGATCACGATGGACGCGAGTTCCGCGAACCAGAGCGTCCGGGAAGCGGAAAAAACCACGCGGGAGCTTTTGAAAACGCAGAAGGAAGCCGCTAGAGCCGCCGAAGCCATGGCAAAGGCGGAGAAAGCGAACGTCGCAACCCGGAAAGAGGCGGCGCGGGCTTCCGAGGCGCAGGCGAAAGCGGACAAAGCAAAGGTCGCAGTTCAGCGGGAAGAAATCAAGGCTGACAAGGACTGGTTTCAGGCAGAGAAAGAAAAAATCCGTCTGGAGCGGGAGGCCGCGAAGCAGAGCCGCGAAACCCAGCGGGAGGAAGAACGTCACGCAAAGTCTGTCGAGAAGCAGAGCTTCGCCTATAAAATCCTCGGACGATCCGTAGGCGAATTTATGCTCCGTATGACGGCTTACCGGGCCGTCTACGCGGGCATCCGCGCCATTACGAACGGCTTTACAGAGGCGTTGGAAACGCTGAAAGCCGTGGACGATGAACTTGTCACCGTCCGCAAGGTCACGGGCTTCGACGCGGCGCAGATGGCGGGCGTGGAAAGCCAAGCCTACGCGGTGGCATCGAAGTACGGCGCAAGCGCCAGCGACTACGTTTCCGGCGTGGCGGCGTTCGCCCGCGCAGGCTACAAGGATCTTTCCGGCGACCTGGCGGAGCTGGCGCAGAAAACGATCATCGTGGGCGATACCACGGCAGAGGTCGCAAATCAATTTTTGCTGTCGGTTGACGCGGCGTATCAGTATCGCGGAAACGTGGAGAAACTGAGCGCAGTCCTCGACGGAATGAACGAAATCGACAACAAATTCGCAACTTCCATCGAGAAGATCGCCGAAGGTATGGGCATCGTGGCTCCCGTCGCGGAGCAGATGAACGTCAGCGTGGACGAGCTTGCCGCCGGTATTGGCACGATTACTGCGGTTACTCAAAGAAGCGGTAAACTTCTTGCCGCTTAAAAATCCCGGAATTAAGCTGGAACCCTACGGCGTGAAAGCGCTATGGGAATCAGAACCGAAGGCCGCGTTCAGCGCGGTCAGGGGCAACGGGTAGGTGGTGAAAAGATATAATCCACCCACGAGGCCGGGACACGGTGCAAAATGAAAGCACCATTGAAACGCTAAAAATCCGATGAACGGAAATTTGTTTCAATCCAAAGAATTAACTTTGGGTGAAAAGCTACCCTGAACCGGGGATGAAATGACATCCCATCATGCGAGGAAACTCCCGGAAGCAAAGGATAAAAAGCCTTTGCGATAACATCTTGACAGAAGCAGCGCGGGCGCTTCGCGCAATTTTTCTGAATATCGTGGGCGACACCAAAACGGAGATCGAGGAGGGCGTGACCTGGACGACGGGCGAGATCGCCGGTCTGCGGGACGTAATCAAGCGCTATGCGAAGGACGCCTACGACGCGGCGCAGGCAAGCGAAAAGGTCATTGACCCCATGCGGGCCATCGCCGGTATCGCGCAATCCGTTAAAGAAGGCGTTCTCTCCGAGGCGAAACTGACCGAAATGGTTTCCGACATCGGCGGAAAGCTCCGTACTTCCCAACTGCTGGCTATCGTCAACAACTGGGATATGTACGAGAATATGCTCCAGACCTACCGCGCGGCATACGGCTCCGCGGACAAGGAAATCGCAAACGCGATGGACTCCTTGACCCGCAAGACAAACGTGCTGAAAAACACGTGGACGGAGTTTGTCAAGACTGGTTTGGACAGCAGCATCTTTAAGGGCGCTCTGGACGCGCTGACTTGGTTCGTGAAGCATCTGGACTCGCTGCCGGGACTCCTCGCCAGAGTCGTCCTTGCCGTGGCTGCGCTGAAACTCGGCGATATCGTGCAGGGGCTGAAAAAGGCGAAGGACGCCGCCGTCGCCTTCGCAAGCGGGCTGAAAGAAGTCGGTACATCCGCCTCGTCTCTGAACTGGGTCTCCGCCGCGATCATGGCAATCGCGATCGCGTGGCAGGCATATTCCATGGCCCAGGAAGATGCGAAAATCAAGCATCAGCAGATGGTGGAAAGCATCTACGAGGAAGCGGAGGCGGCTGAAGAAAGTATCAACAACATTCTTTCGCTCCACGCAGAATTTAACTCCGCAAAGGAAGGCTCCGACGCGCTGACTGAAAGCGCAAAAAAACTCGCAGAAACACTTGGCGTTGACATCCCGGAAGGCGTAGAAAAAGCGGTTTCTTCCCTCAATAAATGGTCGATTGAAAACGTAAAAAAGCTAATAGGCGATTTGAACGAAGCAGTAGAACGGGCAAAACCGGAATATTATAACGCAGCAGTTGAATCGTTCAAAGGTTCCATTTTAGGCACTCTCGGTTACAATCAAATTTCTGAAAGCAGCGTTTTGAATGAATTGTGGAGTGCGCTGAGAGATGACGACAGATTTTACCATCAGTTCTTCCAAGGCCAGGACCTAATTACCGGAGATAAAAAATACACCAGAGTCATCAATAATGCAATCGAACTTCCGCTGGACGATTTAATTGCGTACAGAAACGAACTCGAAAAAATTGTTGATGAAACGCAGAGAATTGCCTATGCAACCGGTAACAACGACCTTCTTAACGAAAGCTACTATCTCGCGGCCCGGAAATACATAGAAGGTACAGCAGATGCGTTCGGCAAAATGAACGACGCTCTTTCCGATTTGGATGCCGCAGAAGTCAAACTCAAATTTCTCGAACTTTCTTCCACGATTCGCGTTGACAGCGCGGAGGCTTATGATGATCTGATTCAAAGAATCCATTTGCACCTTTTAAGCACAGACGACGAAAAAGATGCGATGATTGCGCTTGCGGAATATAATTATCCACAGTATTCCAACTCCGTAAGCGAAGCATCCGATGCCGTCAACGAAGGAACCGATGCCCTTAACAAAGAAACAGATGCCCTCTTTGCGAACCAGGAAGCCCTCGACGAAAACGCTTCCGCAACTGACAGGGCGACGGCGGCGAAGAAGGACGCGGAGGCGGCTGTCGCCGCTCACATGGACGCGCTGTTTGACGAGACCGGCGCTCTGACGGAGGCAGGAGCCGCCGCGTTTGCGGCTTCGCAGTATTTGGCTGACCTGGCGAACGCAGAGCTGAACGCACGGAAAGAGGCGGCACAGGCAAACTACGCCGCGCTCCGGGCCGAGCTTGCCGGAGTTTCCGCGCAGGCGCTCAAAGCCGCCTACGCCCTCCTCGCAATCGAGGCTGCTGTCGGGGACGGGGACGGAATCGTCGTCAACGAGTACAACCGGATCGCCGGGAAAGCAGGACGTGCCGCAGATATTCTGCGTCAGCTCCAGGCCATCGAAGCGGAAATGGCCTCCATCACGGCGGCCTCTCAGGCGGTGGCCCCATACGCTTCTTCGTCCTCCTCCGGCAAGAGTTCCGGCGGCGGAAAGTCCAGCGGCGGGAAATCTTCGGGCGGAAAATCCGGCGGCAAATCTTCTTCCACCGAGGATGAAAAGCTCAAAGCGCTCCAGGAGCGGTTGAAGCTGCTGCAATCCGAGCTGGCGCTGATGAAGGAGCGGGGCGACAGCGAG
>CAJGCA010000102.1 GCA_904501705.1 Clostridiaceae bacterium
AATCAGCGCTTATCTCCGTTCGACTTGCATGTGTTAGGCACGCCGCCAGCGTTCGTCCTGAGCCAGGATCAAACTCTCAATAAAATGGTATCTACACAGCCAAAGCTGTATAAATCATTAAAGTTGAGTTTGTAACTCATTGACGCTCATTGGCGTCCGTTGTTGATGCCGATTTCTCGACACCGGATTCTTCTCAATACTGAGTAAGAATTAACGGGTATTTGTGTGTTTCGTTCTTGTCATACACTGTTTAATTTTCAAGGTCCTCGCCGCCCCTCTCGCGGGACAGCTTTGCTATGATACCACTTCCGGCCCCTATTTGTCAACACTTTTTTTGCGATTTTTTGAATTTTTTCGCAAAACATCAAAATGCATAAAAACAGCTAACTTATAGGGCGCACAGAGGGCAAAATGACAACGAAAAGCGACTCCCGAATCATCGGGAGCCGCTGAATGTTATCTAATGCCGTATCTTTCAATAATGTAGTCCATATCTTTGTCGCCGCGACCCGACAGATTGATGAGCACCGAGCCCTTATCCATCTTCTGGGCAAGCTTGATACCATAAGCGACGGCGTGGGCGCTCTCGATGGCAGGGATGATGCCCTCCATACGCGACAGCGCAAAGAATGCATCAATGGTCTCCTCGTCGTTGATGACATCGTATTTGACACGACCAATATCACGCAGGAATGCGTGCTCGGGACCCGAGGACGGATAGTCCAGACCGCTCGCGACCGAGTAGACGGGGGCGGGCTCGCCGTCCTCGCCCTTGAGCATCACGCTGTTAAAGCCGTGCATGACGCCCTCGGTGCCATACTGCAGACTGGCGGCGTGGTCGCCGAGCTTCGGACCGCGACCGAGCGGCTCAATACCGTAAATGTCCACGGGATCATTGAGGAAGCCGGAGAAGAAGCCCGCCGCGTTGGAGCCGCCGCCGACGCAGGCGACGATCGCATCCGGCAGATGCCCCGTCATATCCACAAACTGCTCGCGCGCCTCCTCGCCGACCACATGCTGGAAATCACGCACCATCATCGGGAAGGGATGGGGGCCCACGACCGAGCCGATGCAGTAGATGCAATCCTTATACTCACGCGCATAGGCGGCAAATGCGGCGTCCACCGCTTCCTTCAAGGTCGCCTGTCCCTCGGTAACCTCCACGACGTTCGCGCCGAGGATCTTCATGCGCGCAACATTAGGCGCCTGCTTCTTGATATCCTCAGAGCCCATATAGATGTCGCATTCCATCCCGAAATACGCGGCAGCCGTCGCCATCGCGACGCCGTGCTGACCCGCGCCCGTCTCGGCAATAACCTTCTTCTTGCCCATATACTTGGCAAGCAGCACCTCGCCCATGCAATGGTTAAGCTTGTGTGCGCCCGTGTGGTTGAGATCCTCGCGCTTGACGTACAGCTGGACGTTGCCGAGCTTGTTCGACAGGCGCTCGAGGTGGGACACGGGGGTGGGGCGTCCCTGGAACTCCTTGCGGATGCGGCGCAGCTCCGCGATAAACTGGCGGGACTGCGCGATGGTGAAATACGCATCGCTGATCTCCCTCATCGCTTCCTTAAGCTCCTCGCTGACGTACACGCCGCCGTAGCGACCGAAATAGCCGTTCTCATCGGGATAATTCTTAAAATAGGTATTAAAGTCAACATTATTCAAAATCATCGGTGATTCCTCCAATTAATATTATAACTACATTATTATATAGCGGACACAAAGTTGTCTCGCCATCGAATCAAACCCATCGGTGTCCGCTCCTTTCAAAAAAATAAACCCCCGCCCCGACTATGGGACAAGAGTTCTCTCCTGCGATACCACCCAAATTCATCCCCGCGGGGATGCGCTCACTCCGCGTACGCACATACGCGCTCCCATGATAACGGGTGGAGTTCCCGTCTCCCCTACTGACCACACGGTGTTCGGTTCGCCCTCAAAAGTCCATTCGACACCGCCGCTGTCGCCGCGCTCCCACCATCCGCGGCTCTCTTGGCACAGCCAAATCGGTATGTACTACTCTCTGTCAAAGGTTTTCTTTCGTTTTTACCAGTATAGCGCGGTAAAGCGGGTTTGTCAACCTATTTTTAAAAAGGAAACAGTTGATTTTCATTGTGCGGAGTGCTATGATTAATATAATATAAGGAAAGAAGGGACCATTATGAACATCAAAAACAAAACGCTTCGCGTACTCGGCACCATCGGCGGTGTGCTGTTCAGCATCGCGCTGGTCGTTGCCCTCATCGTCTCATTGTTCTTTTCCGTTACCGCTTCACTGGTCAAGCCCGAAACCATTATGACGTTGGCTAAGGAATACAGCATAACCGAACACGTGATGGGAAACGAATCTGTCAATGATGCGATTTCACAAGAAGGTATACCGACGGAGTTAGTTAACGAATTGCTGGATTCGCCCTTCCTCAAGGACACCGTTGAGGCGTACACCAACAACGTTGTTGCCGCCGTGCAGGGCAAGCAGCCCGATGTGGTGTTTGACGAGCAAACGGTCAAGCAATTCGCCGAAGAACATATGGACTCACTCGTCGGACTGGTCAAAAAATATGCGCCCGAAAACTCTCAGATAACCGATTCCGAAATTCAAGACGCCGTGCGCGAGTTGGCGGATGAATACGCCACCACCCTCGTTCAGGCGATGCCCTCGGGCGAGCAGGTTAAGGAAATGCTGGTCGAGAGCGAAATTCAGAAGCCGATGGAATTGCTCGTCAGCACCACTGCGCCTGTCGTCCTGTATACCATCATCGGCGTGCTTGCCGCCATCATCTTTGTCTGCCTGCTGCATAAATTCCGCGGTCTGCTGTGCCTCGGTATTGATGCGCTCATTGCCGCCGTACCGCTGTTCATCGTCTATCTTGCGCTCTCCAACGAAGCGCTGATTGCCTCTATGCTCGGCGAAAGTGCGACACTTGTGGCAACACTCATCGCCGTGCTTGTCGGCAAGTTGGGTGTCTACCTCATTGTGTTGGCGGTAGTCGGTGTGCTGTTCATCGCCGGCTACATCACCTACACCGTGCTGATGAAGAAGAAATCCGCCGCTATCATCGAACCTGAAGCGGCCGAAATCCCCGAGCTGTCCGAAGCAGCCGAGCAACCCGAGCCTATCGAAGAAACCTAATCATAAAAAAGACCGTGCAGACAACTGTCTGCACGGTCTTTTTCATTCTGCCGTCAATTCATCAAGCTGATTCTGGCTCTGTTCCCATTGCTCCATCGTTTCTTCGAGCAAGCGGTTACATTCGGTTAACCGTTCGGTCAGCTCCGTCAGCCGCGCATAGTCCGCCGCAACGGCAGGGTCGTTGAGCGCGGCATCCAGCTCGTCAATCTCCGCTTCCAGTTCCCCAACGCGCTCCTCGGTGCGGCGCACCGCCGTCTGTAAGCGGCGGATGGTGCTCTCACGCTCCTTGCGGCGCTTATAGTCGTTCTCCCGAGGCGGCTTCTCCTCCGCTTTCGGCTTTGCCGCGGCCGCCTGCTCGCGCACGGCGGTGTAGGCATCGTAGTTGTTGCCGCCGGGCAACAGGCCGTCGGGGGTGAACCGCACGACGCG
>CAJGCA010000103.1 GCA_904501705.1 Clostridiaceae bacterium
CGTATGGCAGAAGTAACGCTGCAAGTAAAGGTCCTGCGGGAACAACTCGACAAGCTCCAGGCGGACATCAACAAACTCAAAACGACGAAGATCACGATGGACGCGAGTTCCGCGAACCAGAGCGTCCGGGAAGCGGAAAAATCCACGCGGGAGCTTTTGAAAACGCAAAAGGAAGCCGCGAGAGTCGCAGAGGCCACTGCAAAGGCGGAGCGAGCGAACGTCGCAACGCGCAAGGAAGCGGCAAGGGCTTCCACAGAGCAGGCGAAAGCAGAAAAAGCGAACATCGCAACTCAGCGGGAGCAAATCAAGGCAAACAAGGATTATTACCAGGCTGAGAAAGAAAAAATCCGTATGCAGCGGGAATCCGCCCGACAGACCCGCGAAAACCAGCGGGAGGAAGAACGGCACACGCAGTCGGTAAAAAACCAGAGCCTCGCATATAAAATCCTCGGACGTTCCGTTGGTGATTTTCTGCTCCGCATGACGGCGTACCGAGCCGTTTACGCTGGCATCCGCGCCATTACAAACGGATTCCGCGAAGCGATCAATACGCTTAAAGCCGTGGACGACGAAATGGTCACGGTGCGGAAAGTCACCGGCTTCGACGCGACGCAGATGGCCAAGGTGGAAAGAGAAGCCTACTCCGTGGCGACAAAGTACGGCGTAAGCGCAAGCGACTACGTTTCCGGCGTGGCATCCTTCGCCCGCGCAGGCTACAAGGAACTCTCCGGCGACCTGGCGGAGCTGGCGCAGAAAACCATTATTGTCGGTGATACCACGGAGGAGATCGCCACTCAGTTTTTGCTCTCGGTTGACGCGGCATACAAGTACAAGGGAAGCATCACGGAGCTTTCCAAAGTGCTGGATATGGCGAACGAGCTGGACAACAAGTACGCGACCTCGATTGAGAAAATCGCCGAGGGCATGGGCATCGTGGCTCCCGTGGCGGCGCAGATGCACGTGGGCGTGAACGAGCTTGCCGCAGCCATCGGCACAGTCACCGCAGTTACGCAGAGAAGCGGCACGGAAGCCGCCCGCGCACTTCGCGCTCTGTTTTTGAATATCGTCGGAGACACCAAAACCGAGATCGAGGAGGGCGTGACCTGGACAACCGGCGAGATTGAAGGTCTGAAGGACGTAATCAAACAGTACGCGCCGGAGGCGTACAAGGCGGCGCAAGCGACAGGCTCCATCATCGACCCCATGGAAGCAATCGGCGGTCTGGCAAAATCCATGGAGGAAGGTCTGCTGACCGAGCAGCAGTTGATGGAAATGGTTTCCGACATCGGCGGCAAGCTCCGTACCTCGCAGCTTCTGGCTCTGATCCAGAATTGGGATATGTACAATTCCATGCTGGAGGACACCAAAAACGCAGCGGGCAGCGCGGACAAGGAAATCGCAAACGCGATGGACTCCTGGACGCGCAAGACGAACGTGCTGAAAAACACGTGGACGGAGTTCGTCAAGACAGGTCTGGACAGCAACTTTTTTAAAAGCGCCATCGACGGCATTACCTGGCTTGTCGAACGGCTTGACAGTTTGCCTGCCGTCCTCGCCCGAATTATTCTTCTTGTTGTTGCGCTGAGAGCCCAGAAAATTGCGGACGGGATCGCACGGACCGTCACAAGCATCAAAAATCTTACAACCGCGATGAGAACGGCACAGTACACGGCTGAATCTGCCGCCGGTGTTGTCGGCGTTATTCTTGCCGCGATTGCGATTGCCTGGTCTGCAATTTCCGTTGCGATTGAAGATAACAAGAAAAAGACGGACGAGGCGATCCAGGCGCGAAAAAAGCTCACCGATGAATCGAAGCAGAGCATTTCGACCAACCTCGAACTCATTAAATCCTACGACGAGCTTCGCAAGGAATACGAAGCAATCATCGACAGTACGGCGACTGAGGCAGAGAAGGAAAGCGAGCTCAAAACCTTTAAGGACAAACTGATCGAAGCCTACGGCTTTGAAGAAGAAGCCATCGAGAAGGTAAATCTGAAGCGCAGAACCGGGCTTGACCTGCTCGACGCGGAAACGCAGAAGGAGGTCGAACGCGCTCTTGCGATGGGAGCAGCCGGATATAACGACGCAAAGGCCGCTCTGAAACGACGGAACGTACAGGGGAGCCGCCTCGGAGACGGGTACTACGGCATCGACACGGCGCGGGCCTATGAGGAAATCATTTCCAGATATACCAGCGACTACGAACTGTCCACGCGAGGGAAATGGGGCCAAGCCAACGGCGCAGACGAAGGTTCGATTTTTCTTACGGGCGACATTGAATCCCGTATTGAAACGCTGACGAACATTATTAACAGTCTGCAAAGCAAGGGCAATCTGACGGGGGCAGAGAAAAGCGTTCTTTCGCTTGCCTCGGATGAACTTCACGAACTTGTTTCTGCTGTAGACGAAGCCCAGCCAGTAATCGACGGCTACAATGAATTGCTTGCCCGCAACGAACTTGCGCAAAGAGGTTTCGGTAAAGCAATTATCGAAAACAAGGACGACCTTGCGAATTACAAAGACTGGCTGACGAAAACCTACGACGGCGACGAGGACATTCTGGAAATTATGCTCCGTCTGGTGGACGAAGCATACCCTGATTTTTCCGATGCGGTCAAGTTTTCTTCCGGCGTAACCGGAGAAGCGACAAAGGCTACCGAAGATAACACAAAAGCGCTTTTTGCGAACCAGGAAGCCCTTGACGAAAACGCTTCCGCGACTGACCGGGCGACGGCGGCGAAGAAGGACGCGGAAGCGGCTGTCGCCGCTCACATGGACGCGCTGTTTGACGAGACCGGCGCTCTGACGGAGGCAGGAGCCGCCGCGTTTGCGGCTTCGCAGTATCTGGCTGATCTGGCGAACGCGGAGCTGAACGCACGAAAAGAGGCGGCGCAGGCAAATTACGCAGCGCTCCGGGCCGAACTGGCGGGCGTTTCCGCGCAGGCGCTCAAAGCGGCCTACGCTTTGCTGGCAATCGAAGCGGCGGTTGGGGACGGGGATGGCATCGTCGTCAACGAGTACAACCGGATCGCCGGGAAAGCCGGACGCGCCGCAGATATTCTGCGTCAGCTCCAGGCCATCGAAGCGGAAATGGCCTCCATCACGGCGGCTTCGCAGGCGGTGGCCCCATACGCTTCTTCGTCCTCCTCCGGCAAGAGTTCCGGCGGCGGAAAATCCAGCGGCGGGAAATCTTCGGGCGGAAAATCCGGCGGCAAATCTTCTTCCACCGAGGATGAAAAGCTCAAAGCGCTCCAGGAGCGGTTGAAGCTGCTGCAATCCGAGCTGGCGCTGATGAAGGAGCGGGGCGACAGCGAG
>CAJGCA010000104.1 GCA_904501705.1 Clostridiaceae bacterium
GGAGGACGACGGCGGGGAAGAGCCGGACGAGGACGGCTACTGCGGCTGGGGCCGGGCCGTGCATGTGAAGCGGAACGAGGACGGCGACTGGTACGTCTATGACAAGGGAACCGGCGGCTATCTGGCGGAGCTGCCCTTCAAGTGGGAGGATGCCACGCTGGAGCAGTTGGTGGAGGCCTTCTTTGAGTCGGAGGGCGACACCCACGAGTGGCAGGTGCCCTATTACATTCTGGCGCTGCCCCGTGAGCAGCTGAAGGCCCTGCCGGATGTGCTGGGACAGCTGACGGAGGAAGAGGCCGCGGAGCTGATCACCCTGCTGGAGCGGCAGGCCGTCAGCGCCGATATACCCCCGAAATTAAATCAAGATTTAACCCGGTGGTCGGTGAGGAGAAAATGGGTAAGGTCAAGAGCATAAAAAACATAGGGGTGGACAAGCTCATCCCCTATATCAACAACGCAAAACAGCATACCGAGGAGCAGGTGACCAAGATTGCCAGCTCCATCAGGGAGTTCGGCTTCCTGTCCCCGGTGCTGATTGACAAGGACTACAACATCATCGCAGGGCATGGCAGGGTGATGGCGGCAAAGAAGCTCGCCCTGAAGGATGTGCCGTGCGTGTTTGTTGAGGGGCTGACCGATGCCCAACGCAAGGCGTACATCCTGGCAGACAACAGGCTCGGAGAGCTGACGGGCTGGGACATGGACTTGGTCACGAGCGAGCTGGAAATGCTGCAGGAAAATGATTTTGACATTGACCTGACTGGATTCGAGCTTGAAAACGTGACTGCTGACTGGTTTGCACAGCATGAGCAAAACGATGACAGCAGGCAGGAAGGGAACGATGAGTACAATGAGTTCCTTGATAAATTTGAACAGCCCAAGACAACGGATGACTGTTACACGCCTGACTTGGTATATGATGCGGTGGCAGACTGGGTGGCGAACGAGTACAAAGTGAGTCGTGACAATTTTGTCCGTCCGTTTTATCCGGGCGGTGACTATCAGAACGCAAAATACAAGAAGACAGACATCGTGGTGGACAATCCGCCGTTCAGTATTTTGTCGGAGATTGTAAGGTTTTACTGCGAGAGGGGCATCAGGTTTTTTCTTTTTGCTCCATCGCTTACCTTGTTTTCTTCTTCTTCTTCTTCTTGTGTCTGCTCGATATGCGTGGGCGGTGATGTGATATACGAGAACAAGGCGAATGTCTCCACCTCGTTCCTGACCAACCTTGAGCTGGAATACAGAGCCAGGACAGCTCCGACACTCTACAAGGCAGTGCGGGAAGCGGCGGATAAGATACGAGCCGAGAACAGAAGAGACCTGGCAAAGAACAACTTCCCCGATGAGGTCATTACAAGCTCCAAGCTGGCATACTTTTCAAAGTATGGCGTGGACTTTAAGGTCAGACGAGAAGAGAGCGAACACATCCGAGCGTTAGATGCTCAAAAGGAGTTAAAACAGGCAATATTTGGCTCGGGATTCTTGATATCAGAGAAGGCAGCCGCAGAGAAGGCAGCCGCAACTGTCTGGAAATTGAGCGACAGAGAGTGGGAAATCGTCAGAGGACTTGGCAATGGATGAAGAAGAACTCAAGGCGAGAGCCGATGAAGAACAGAACAGAATACTCGACCTGCTGACGGATGCAGGAATATCGGACAAGCGCAAGCGACTGCTTGAGCCTGTCATCCTCAACACCGCATGGATGAAAGCGAAGCTGGACGACTCCAGAGAAGCCATCAAGAACAGCGGTGTGGTCATTGCCTACGACAACGGCGGAGGGCAGAAGGGAATTAGGGAGAACCCTCTTTTCAAGGGATATGAAGCCCTCTGGAAATCGTACATGCAGGGCATGAGCCGGATTCTTGACTGTCTCCCTGCAGAGCAGATAGAAATCGCCGTGCCACAGGAAGAAAAGCCTGCCACGGTGCTGGAGCTGGTACGGAAAAAGCACAGGAGTGACGCATGAAAGGCAGTCAGAAGCCGAGAATACAGATAGAACCGAGCCGCACAGCCACAGATGGCAATGATGCGGCTCTTTTGATGCGTGCGTACGGATGCCAGCTGGACGAATGGCAGCAGATGGTCTTGGACTGTTGGCTTGGGAAGGACGAGAACGGAAGATACACAACCACCTCTGCAGGGCTATCGCTCCCGAGGCAGAACGGCAAGAATGTATGCCTTGAGGCTCGTGAGTTCTTCGGGATGGTGGTCAATGGCGAGAAGATACTCCATACGGCGCATCAGGTGCGCACGAGCAAAAAGTCATTCCGCAGGCTTGCCGGAATGTTTACCGACAAGAAGCACCCCGAGATCACCGACATCGTGAAGAACATCCGATACACAAACGGCGAGGAGTGCATCGAGCTTGACAACGGCGGAACGATCGAGTTCTCTGCAAGGTCAAGGCAGGCGGCACGAGGTTTTGATGGCATCTCTCTTGTGGTCTTTGACGAGGCGCAGGAGCTGATGGACGACCAAGTAGAGGCTATCATGGCAACGCTGTCAGCATCAGCGACCGGGACAAGGCAGCTGATATACACAGGCACACCGCCTTATCCAAATTGTCCGGGCGAGGTTTTCAGGAGGCGCAGGCAGGTCTGTACGGACTCGCCAAGCAGTCACGATGCCTGGCACGAGTGGAGCGTGGACGCTGAGAGCATTGACAAGATAAACACGCAGGACAAGACGCTGTGGTATATGTGCAATCCGGCTCTCGGGATTCGACTTGAGGAAGAGTTTACCGCTGAAGAGATGCGGTCAATGTCACCCGATGGATTTGCTCGGGAGCGTCTTGGATGGTGGATGCCACAGCTCGAACATGCGCTCGATTATGCGATAGACGGCAATCAGTGGGCAAAGTGCAAATCAGACGCACCGAAGCCCGAAGGCAAGACCGCTTATGGCGTCAAGTTCAGCGCAGACGGCTCAACAGTCAGCCTGTGCGGTGCAGTGCTTCCGAAGGAAGGCAAGGCTCGTATCTCGCTTATTGAGATGCGACCGACAGCGATGGGGACGCAGTGGCTCGCTGACTGGCTCAATGCAAGGTACAGTCAGGCATCCTGCGTGGTGATAGACGGACGGAATGGTGTTGATGTGCTGGTAGATAAAATCGCCAGCATTTGGAAATACAAAGGCTCGGTTATTCGACCGAACGCAAAAGAGATCATCGCATCTGTCTCAATGCTGACGGATGCGTTGGCAGAAGAGTCGGTGACATGGTATGCCGGGCAGGAAATCCTGAACGATTCAGCCACGACATCGACCAAGAGACCGATAGCAGGCGGATGGGGATTCGGAGGAGACAA
>CAJGCA010000105.1 GCA_904501705.1 Clostridiaceae bacterium
CGCGCTTCGGAACGGGCTTTACGGCTACCACGAAGAATACGCAAAGCTCCCGCCCGTCGTTCAGCGCTGCCTTGGTTCAGAGAACACGATCCGGGAATGGGCGATGATGGGAACGGACGAGCTGGACAGCGTGGTCGCTTCAAACTTCCAGCGCTCCTTCCGGGCAATCTCCAAAAGCGAGGAGGAATGGGCGAAGCTGCCTCCCGGCTACCGAGACGAAATGCGGAAACTGAGCGGGCAGATTTTCGGGAGACTGGAGCTTGAAGGGGGAAAGGAATGAAAAAGACAGAGAAGCAGATCGGGCAAACGTCCTTTTTGGACGAAATCATTGTGGACAGTTTTGCAGGCGGCGGCGGAGCGTCAACCGGAATGGAGATCGCCACGGGGCGCGTCGTGAATATCGCAATCAACCACGACGCAGACGCAATTTTAATGCACCGGACAAATCACCCGTTCACGGAACACTATCAGGCGTCCGTTTGGGATATTGACCCGAAGGAGGTATGCAAAGGCCGTCCCGTGGGGCTGGCGTGGTTCAGCCCGGATTGCAAGCACTTCAGCAAGGCAAAAGGCTCCGCCCTCGTTGACCGCAACATTCGCGGACTTGCGTGGATCGTCCTGCGGTGGGCTGCAACGGTCCGTCCCCGCGTGATTATGCTGGAAAACGTGGAGGAGTTCATTACCTGGGGACCTGTCCGAAAAGGGAAGCCAATCAAGAAGTTATCCGGAACGACCTTCCAGAAATGGAAATCCCAGCTTCTCAACCTGGGCTACGCCGTGGAACACCGGGAACTTCTCGCCTGTGATTACGGGGCGCCGACAAGCCGCAAGCGCTTTGTGCTGATCGCCCGATGCGACGGACGGCCCATCGTCTGGCCCGAACGGACTCACGCCCCGGCTGACAGCCCGGAGGTCAAAAGCGGCAAGTGTAAACCGTGGAGGGCGGCGGCTGAGATCATCGACTGGTCGCTTCCTATGTACTCCATCTTCGACAGCAAAGAGCAAATCAAGAAAAAATACGGCGTGAACGCTGTTCGGCCTTTGGCTGACAACACCATGCGGCGGATCATCTGCGGCACGGACAAGTACACCATCAAGAACGAAAAGCCATTCTTCCTGGTCCCCACCGGCTACGGGGAACGGGACGGGCAAGCGCCGAGGACCCACGACCCGGACAAGCCTCTTTCTACCGTCGTTTCCACGGTCAAACAGAACCTTGCCGCCCCGATTGTAGCCCCGTTCATCCATCAAGGAAAGTTCCAGAACGCGCCGCAGAGCGCGGAGAGGCCCATAACGACGATAACCTCCGTAGGAGCGCATGAACTGGCGGCGGCAAACATTGTCAGCTACCACGCAGACGAGAACGGCAAGGCGAGAGTGAACGGCCTTGATGGGCTTCTGCCTACCGTGGACGCATCAAACCGCTTCGGGCTGGCTACGGCCCATCTGACCGAGTACTACGGAAACGGCAATCCGATTCCGCTTGACGAGCCGATGCGGACCGTTACCTCCCATGACAGAGAGGGACTGCTGGCCTGCCATCTGGACAAATACTTCGGCGGCGGCTATTCCGGCGTCGGAAACGACCTGAACGACCCGCTGACGACGGTGACAAATGAGCCGAGACACAGTATGGTCGCCGCCCATATTGCGGAGTTCAAGGGAAACGACAAGGGGCAGAGCGCATGGGAGCCTTTGCGGACGATCACGGCAAGCGCAGGGGAGTTCGGGGCCGTCAAGACAGTCATTGAGCGGTACGACGGCAAGCGCGATCTCGGCTACTGGCCCGAAATCCGCAGACTGCTCAACAAGCATTGCGGCTACCATCTGGCAGACGACGAGGTTCTTCTGCTGATCGTGGGCGGCGTCCCGTTCTATATTCGGGACATTCTGCTCCGTATGTTGGCTCCGCGTGAGCTTTACAACGCTATGGGCTTCCCGCCGGATTACATCATCGACAAGGATTATATGGGCCGCGAATACGGAAAGAGCAAGCAGGTCGCCCGGTGCGGAAACGCTGTTTGCCCGCCGATGGCAGAAGCCGTTGTCCGCGCAAACCTCCCGGAATGGTGCGGCGGGAAGATTGAAACGATGGACCAACTGCGAAAGCTGGTTGCGGTATAAAGCGTGTCAGGAGGCAATATGAACGAAGCCTACAACGTAGACTGTTTGGAGTATATGCGAAGCCTGCCGGACAACGCTTTCGATCTCCTGATCGCGGACCCGCCCTATGGCGGCGGCTTCACGGAGGGCGGCGGCTGCAAGGGCTGGTTCAGCAAATACCACCAGAACCTCGAAGAAAATCAGAAGCGGGAGCTGGGCGCGCATTTTGTAAGACGCGGCAGAAGCAAGCGCTACGCCGAAATCTATGAGAACGACGATTGTTCACAATCTGTTCAAGTAGAGAGAGAGAGAGAGAGAACGGGCCGCAGTATAACAGATTCGGAAACCCAGGGAGCCGGTTCGAGAGATACAAGCGTGACCAGGACGGGCGGGACCTGGGCGGAGAAGTACGGAAAA
The DNA here is from genome assembly GCA_904501705.1 of Clostridiaceae bacterium. Taxonomy (GTDB): domain Bacteria; phylum Bacillota; class Clostridia; order Oscillospirales; family Acutalibacteraceae; genus UBA5905. Next base: position 2,521 of record CAJGCA010000105.1, read on the forward strand.
AAATTATCGCGTGGGACGTTGCCCCATCGGAAGATTATTTCAAAGAAATGTTCCGCGTCTCACGCAATCAGATCATTTGGGGCGGCAATTACTTCTGGCTCCCGCCGACGCGGTGCTTTCTGATCTGGCGGAAGCTGACGATCTCGGAAAACTTCACAATGGCGATGGCTGAATACGCCTGGACGAGCTTCAACGAGAACGCAAAGGTTTTCGAGTACGCGCCGCAGGGCAGGCCGGGAGACGACAGGTTTCATCCGACGCAAAAGCCCGTCGCCCTTTACAAGTGGATTTTGAGCCGGTACGCGAGGGAAAGGGACAAGATATTCGACCCGTACCTGGGGAGCGGTTCTTCCCGGATCGCGGCCTGGGACCTCGGCTTCGACTTTGTGGGCTGCGAGATTGACAAAACCTACTACGATCTGCAAGAAAAGCGGTACGAGGATTATACGAGACAGACACGAATGTTTTGACTTGCGGGCTGATAGCCCGCGCTGCATGGGGGACAAAAATGAACAGAGAACAGCGAAGGAAAGAAGCAAGGGCAAAGAAACGCGGCGAGACCCACGCGGACGTGCTGGCGAAGCGGCGGATCGGACAGGAAACGCTGCGGATGGCGATGGAGGATCAGGCAGTACAGCTTGCGGCTGACATCTACTGTCAGCGCCAGCTATGGGCCGCTGTGGTGGCGCTGAACGAGCAGTGGCAGTTCGGCCCGAAGCGGACGCGGGACTTTCTCGAA
>CAJGCA010000106.1 GCA_904501705.1 Clostridiaceae bacterium
CAGCTTGGCCGAGCCGTCGGGCGCGTCCTCGTCGTCCAGAAAGGCCTTGGCCATCTTGACGTAGAAGTCCGCCTCCTTCTCCGGCTCCCGGGAAATGTAGGGCTTGAGCACCTCGCAGTAGTCGCTGTAAAGCATGTTGGCAGCCATGCAGAGATCATCTTCCGTGTACCCCTCGGGTTCATGCCCCATGTGCTTGATTCGCTCACGAAGCATGCGTTTCTCAAAGTGCGGTCCGTCTGTGCCGTCCTCGTTTTCGAGGTTCTCGGCCCATCTCCTCATGTCCTCCTTGGGAAGCTTGAGCTTGGTGTTTTGCCCGTGCCCATGTCGGTCATCGTAGGGCTCGTAGCGGTCGTACCGCTCGTCTCCGCGGATGTACCGCTCATCTCCGCGGCCGTCGTCACGATCACGGACGTATCGACCGCTCGCCCCTCGTCTGCTGTCCTCGTGAGACATATGATCCATCGCGCGGTCTCTCATGCCGCGCCCGTCCGCATAGTCCGAGTCGTCGTACCCTCGCCCTCTGGCTCTGTCCATGATACGATCACGGAGCATGCGCTTTGCCATATCAGTCATGCCTCATCACCTCCTTACGCCGTAGCCGGGATCGTTCCCGCGGGCACTGCCGGTGCACAGAACGGACCCGCCACCAGTTTGAAATTTGCGCCGCCGTTCGCCGTGTTGGCCACCAGGCGGTATACGCCTCTCGTCTTGATGCGCTGTGCCGTTACCTGCTCACCTCCACACTTCACCACGGGGTATACAGGGTCCGTCACGCCTCCGATGCTGATAGCCACAGGCATGGACACGGTAGCCGTGGCAGGGATCGCCTGCGCCACGATCAACTCCAGCACATCTCTGTTCCGATAGACGGCCGCAGGCACGTCGATCACCAACGTATTTACGCCGCCAACGGTAACCACCGTCACGCTGTCAGAGATGACCGCATTCGGCCACAAAAACCTATAACAGTTGTTATTCATTCCCTTCTCCTCCTTTCAGTTTTTGGAGGGGGCTACAGCCCCCTCCGCCACAGATCTGTCACGCGCAGAAGCCGCAAGCGTTACCGCCGAAACCGGGTGCCGCCTGATAAGGTGAGCAGGTGATGTAGGCGGGACGCGAGATCGGGCGCAGCTCGCTGAGCAAAGTCGCAGTCTGGGCGTTCTGGCTCAGCTGGGCGGTGAGTGCTGCCTTCTCAGCGGTGAGCGTGGCAATCTTGTCGTTGGTCCACAGCTCGATGAGGCGGTTGGTGTTGTCCGCGATGGCCTGACGGGTCTTGCATGCCTCGGTAGCCATGTTGTAATTCACACCGTCGATGGCGCGGAGACCCTGGCAGCAGCAGTCCTTCAGGGCGTAACCGACGTCCGTGATCGCGCTGCGGGTCTCGTAGCCGTTCTGCAGAATGGATCTCTCCACGCCGGCAAAGCCGTTGAGCATACCCGTGTTGACGGCGTAGAAGCCATCACATAGGCCGTTCTCGATGCCATTCAGCTTATTGTTGATGCCCGCGGTATCAAAGCCGCGCTGTACCTCTCCGTACACTCCGCCACCCGCTCCGTAGCCGCCGCCGAAGCCGCCGAAACCGCCGAAGCCGTAGCCACCGCCGAACAGCGCCGCCAGCAGAAAGATGGCGATCAAGTCTCCGCCAAAGGCGCCAAAACCTCCGTAGCCGTTGCAGCAGTTGTTGTTCATGCCCTGACCGACGGCAAAGCCCTCGGTAAAGCCGTTCATTTCGTTCATATTAGTTCCTCCTTTTGATTTTGAATTTTATACGCACCGTGCGCCGTACGCTCGCCCGGATAGTATCACCGTCTGTTGATCTGCCCCAAGAAGGCTCCCGGGTTTTGGAAAAATTGCTGAGGGTTTATCCCCATCTGTTGGAGAGCCTGCGCCGCCATTTGCTGGACGTTCTGGCCCTGGATTGCTTGGGCAAACTGAGGATTTCTCCGGAGAAGCTCCTGAACGTATGCCTGTGGATTTCCTCCGCTCTGCTGCATCATCATGGCCACCTGCTGCATGATCTGATTACTGTTCATCATCGGCTACTGTGCCTCCCTTCATCTTTTCTACCGCGGCCTTGAGGTCCTCAAACTCCTTTCGGGTCACCATGCCCGTCTGAGCCGCCGCGGGCTGTACGTCTACCAGCGTCCGGGTGCGGATGAGCTTGCGGCCCTGTGTGTCGGTATACACCTCATGGATGGCGCTCTCGTCCTGCTGGACGTACAGCACGATGGTGTCCGGCATAGCCTGTCTCGTCAGCGCGTCGTTGGCATCCATGACGTAGATCTTGTTGCTTCGAATCTGATTCTGCGCGGGGGCCGGGGCCGGCTGGCTGAACCCGCCAAAGCTCTGATTCCCGCCGAATCCCTGACCGTTTCCAAGGTTCGGAACGTAGGTCGGTGTATAGTTGTTGAACATATCATCACTCCTGTCGTGTGGGGTACGGCTCTCTCACCGTCCGCCTACATTGTACAACAAAAGCGCCACAAACCCCTGTTAGGTTCGTGGCGCAATCATGCGTTATTTATGCGTTATTTGGACGGTGGAAACCCTCGGCGCGGTCGTGATCACGCCAACCCGAGCTCTCGCAGCGCGGCCTTTACCTTGTCTATCACGATCTTTTTTTCTGCGTGATAGCGGTGCGGGTCCAGCCTCAGATGCAGTGCGATTCCCTCGTTGTTGTAGGTCTCCTTGCAAAGCTCGATAAAAATATCAGCCTGCACTTGCGTGAAGTTCGCGGTATCCAGCACCTTCTGCATCAACGACTTCGTCGTGATGACTGTGCTCACCCGGAACTTCTCTATGCTCAATCTCCCCTTTCTTCAAAAAAACATGAATATGTCTCGTCTTCTTTGTAAGCCGCGCGGAGTAATCCCCCACCATGAAGCTCATGGTGGACATGTACTGCATAGCTCCCGCCACCAGGAAGAAGACCGTCTGAAAGATACGGGTAGCCAGCACCACCACCGAGAAGTCCGCGATCACGTCGGCGCAGTAGTAGCCCAGGATCAGGGAGATCACGATCTTGGATACCATGTTCTTCCCCGCTACCTTCTTCATGTACTCGGCAATTCCCTGCCCCATGTAGAAGGGGTCGTCGCTGTGGCCGCCCTCCCCTGTCAGCTCTCCTGCGGAGATCTCGGTCAGCTTCAGACAGACCGCCTTGGAGTATACCTTGATCTGCCGCTTCGCCCGCTTGCGCCGCGCGATCCACAGGCGCAGTCCCACGCTCGGAAGCTCTCTGATGCCCGGAAC
>CAJGCA010000107.1 GCA_904501705.1 Clostridiaceae bacterium
CGCGCTTCGGAACGGGCTTTACGGCTACCACGAAGAATACGCAAAGCTCCCGCCCGTCGTTCAGCGCTGCCTTGGTTCAGAGAACACGATCCGGGAATGGGCGATGATGGGAACGGACGAGCTGGACAGCGTGGTCGCTTCCAACTTCCAGAGAAGCTTCCGGGCGATCAGCCGGAGCGAGGAGGAATGGGCGAAGCTGCCTCCCGGCTACCGAGACGAAATGCGGAAACTGAGCGGGCAGATTTTCGGGAGACTGGAGCTTGAAGGGGGCAAAGAATGAAAAAGACAGAGAAGCAGATCGCCCGGTGCGGAAACGCCGTTTGCCCGCCGATGGCAGAAGCCGTTGTCCGCGCAAACCTTCCGGAATGGTGCTGCGGGAAGATTGAAACGATGGACCAACTGCGAAAGCTGGTTGCGATATAAAGCGTGTCAGGAGTCAATATGAACGAAATAATGGGAGAATCGAAGTACGATGAATTTCTGAAATCCAAGGTGATCGTCGCGCCGGAGAGCGGTTTCGACGTGGAGGCGGGCGAGGTAAACCCAAAACTGAAACCGCATCAGGCCGACGCGGTTAGATGGGCCTGCAAGGGCGGACGGCGAGCGCTCTTTGAGAGTTTCGGCCTCGGAAAGACGGTTCAGGAGTTGGAGTTTTGCCGACTTGCCGTGAAGCACGGAGGCGGGAAAGCCCTTATCACGCTGCCGCTCGGCGTCCGTCAAGAGTTCACTCGCGACGCGGTTGAGCTTTTGGGGATGGACGCGCCCCAATATGTCCGAACGATGGCAGAGGCGGCAGAGGCAACGACGGATATTCTGCTGACAAACTATGAGCGCGTTCGAGACGGAGACATTGACCCGAAAGCATTTACCGCCTGCGCTCTGGACGAAGCATCGGTTCTTAGAAGCTTCGGCAGTAAGACATATCAAACCTTCCTGGACAAGTTCCGGGGCGTGAAATACAAGATTGTCGCTACTGCTACACCGTCCCCGAACAAGTACAAAGAGCTGATCCACTATGCCGGGTTTCTGGAAGTCATGGACACCGGACAGGCGCTGACCCGCTTTTTCAAGCGGGATTCGACGAAGGCCAACAACCTGACCCTCTACCCCCACAAAGAGGAGGAATTTTGGTTGTGGATCTCTTCGTGGGCGTTGATGCTCACAACTCCGGCTGATCTCGGCTACGACGCAACAGGCTACGTCCTCCCTCGGATGATTGTCCGGGAACACGTTTTGCCCGCGACGGACGGAACGACGGAAGAACGCGACGGGCAGCTTCGCATGGAGATCAATCAAGCGGCAAGCCTACGCGACGCGGCCCACGAAAAGCGACGCAGTATGGAGGCGCGGGTCGCAAAGGCGAAAGAAATTGTGGACAGCGACCCGGAAGCACACTTCATCCTCTGGCACGACTTAGAGGACGAGCGCCGGGAAATTCTGCGGCAGATACCAGGAACCGTGGATATTTACGGCACGATGGACTATGACGAGCGAGAAAAGCGGGTGATCGACTTTTCCGAAGGAAGGACCCGGCTCTTTGCCACGAAGAAAGAGCTTTCCGGGCAGGGCTGCAACTTCCAACGTCACTGTCACCGGGCCATCTTCGTAGGAATCGACTACGAATTTAACGACTTCATTCAGGCAATCCACCGCATTTACCGTTTCCTACAGGACGAGCAGGTAATCATCGACATCATCTACACCGAAGCGGAGGATGGAATTTACCGGGCGCTGATGAAGAAGTGGGAGCAGCACAACACGCTTCAAAAGAACCTTCAGGAGATCGTCGTAAAATACGGGCTTTCGGAACGGCTCGCCGCTATCCGCATGGCCCGGAGCATAGGAGTTGAGAGAGTGGAAATCAAAGGCCAAAACTGGATCGCGGTCAACAACGACTGCTGCGAAGAAACGGCCCGCATGGAGGACAACAGCGTTGATCTGATTGTGACCTCCATCCCGTTCAGCAATCATTACGAATACACAGCAAGCTACAACGATTTCGGACACAACGAAAGCACGGCGCGGTTCTTCGATCAGATGGACTTCCTTTCGCCCCAGCTCCTCCGCGTCTTGAAACCGGGCCGGGTGTTCTGCTGTCACGTTAAGGACAGAGTGCTTTTCGGCAACGCGACGGGCTACGGTATGCCGTCTATGGAGCCGTTTCACGCACAGTGCATTCAGCATTACATGAAGCACGGATTTGTCTATTTCGGCATGATTACCGTCGTGACCGACGTGGTGCGGGAGAACAACCAGACCTACCGCCTCGGCTGGTCCGAACAGTGCAAGGACGGCTCCAAGATGGGCGTTGGCTGCCCGGAGTACATTCTGCTGTTCCGCAAGCTCCCTACCGACAGATCGAAGGCCTACGCCGATGAGCCGGTTGAGAAAACGAAGGACGAATACACCCGCGCTCAATGGCAGATCGACGCGCACGGATTCTGGCGATCCAGCGGAGACCGGCTGATCTCCAAGGAAGAGCTACTGCGGGCCGACGTCTCCAAGCTCCAGGCCCTCTACCGCAAGTACAGCCGCGATACGGTCTACAACTACGAAGATCACGTGGAGCTTGCGAAGAAGCTGGACGCGGACGGACACCTTCCGGCCACTTTCATGGTGGTCGCTCCGGGAAGCTGGACAGATCAGGTATGGGACGACGTAAACCGAATGAAAACCCTGAACACCACGCAGAGCCAACAGAACCGGGTCATGCACGTCTGCCCCCTGCAACTGGACATTGTTGACCGGCTTATCAACCGCTATTCCAACGAGGGCGACCTTGTTCTTGATCCGTTCGGAGGGCTGGGAACCGTGGCCCTGGAGGCCATCAAGGCCGGGCGGCGCGGCTACACCATCGAGCTCAACAACGACTATTTCCGGGACGCCGTGGGCTATCTCCGGGACTATGAAGATACAAGCTGCGACACTATGAGCTTGTTCGATATTGCGGGGGCCTAAGCGCCCACGCCCAAACACGAATGCTTTAGGAGGAAGGCGCATGAACAGACAGGAACGAAGAGCCCAGGCACGGAGGAAGGGGCCGGGCTTGACCCACGCGGACGTGCTGGCGAAGCGGCGGATCGGACAAGAAACGCTGCGGATGGCGATGGAGGATCAGGCAGTACAGCTTGCGGCTGACATCTACTGTCAGCGCCAGCTATGGGCCGCTGTGGTGGCGCTGAACGAGCAGTGGCAGTTCGGCCCGAAGCGGACGCGGGACTTTCTCGAA
>CAJGCA010000108.1 GCA_904501705.1 Clostridiaceae bacterium
CTCTGCAACGTTTTTACATTTAGAAATCTTTTCTATGATTCGTTGAGCTTGCTCGTCAGTGACTTTTATCGACGGTTTATCCTCGATATCCAAACATTTCTCAAAGGACTTTTCATTGTTAAAATAAATAAATTGTTCTTTATCTATTATATCAAAAACGAAATCAGCATTAATAAGACTAGCACACCCTGAAAATTCATTATAACTGCTATATTTATAATCCTGTAGCCTTTTGCAAATACCAGCCTTAACAGGATTTTGATGTATATAACGAATAACAGTCAAAAAATATGAATCATCTTCAACAGGTTCGCTTTTAAACCTGTCCTGAAACAAATGCCCGACTCGCTGGTATTTAATATTATACCAATAAACGAATCGGGTTGCAAGTCTCTTCATAACTTGCTCTATTGGTTCTTTATTTTCCTGAACAAGCAAATGAATATGATTACCCATAAGGCAATAAGCGAATAACTTGTATTCGCTTATTGCCTTACAGTCTTTTAAAATTTGCAAAAATTTTTCACAGTCTTCACTGTCTTCAAAAATTTGTTGCTGATTAATTCCTCGGAGCATTATGTGGTATATTCCACTCTCGCTTTTTCTTCGAGCTTGTCTTGGCATTTTTTATCACCCAAGAAAACTATACCATAACGCAAGCATTTTGTCAACACATAGAACCGTCCCCTGTGTTCTACGTCCCCTGTGTTCTTTCCAGCGGTAAGCGCGCGCGGACACAAACATTTTACAAATTTTATAGCATTTTTTCGCCCGTAGGGCTTTTTTTTTACGCTATTATATGGTATTATAATCTGTATAATGGGAAACTAGGGTCAGTATGCACTCTACAGATAGGAGGAGAACGCGATGGATTTGGAGATGGATCTGGAAAACCGCTTGGTTTCTACAGACTACCTGCCGGAGGACGACGGGGATAACCCGCTGCGCCCGCGTACCTTGCGCGACTACATCGGGCAGGAAAAGGTGAAGGAAAATCTGTCGGTGTTTATCGACGCGGCGAAGGAGCGCCGCGAGGCACTCGATCACGTGCTGCTGTACGGCCCTCCCGGCCTCGGCAAGACCACCCTCGCCGCCATCATCGCCAATGAACTCGGCGTCAACTTCCGCATCACGTCGGGTCCGGCGCTTGAGCGTCCCGGCGACCTCGCGGCGATGCTGACGAATATGGAGGAGGGCGACGTGCTCTTCATCGACGAGATCCATCGCCTGCCGCGCACGGTCGAGGAGATCCTCTATCCCGCGATGGAGGATTTCGCCATCGACATCATCAACGGCAAGGGGCAGGGCGCTTCGTCCATTCATCTGCCGCTGCAGAAATTCACCCTCATCGGCGCGACCACCCGCGCGGGTCAGCTTTCCGCGCCGCTGCGCGACCGCTTCGGTGTGATTATGCGTTTGGAGCTGTACACCCCGCAGGAGCTCGCGAAGATTGTCTCGCGCAGTGCGCGCATCCTCGACGTCCCCTGTGAGGACGAGGGTGCTCTGGAGATCGCGTCGCGTTGCCGCGGCACGCCCCGTATCGCCAACCGTATGCTCAAGCGCGTGCGCGACTTCGCGCAGGTGCTCAATGACGGGGTTATCGACAAGGCTTCCGCTCGCCAGGCACTCGACCGCCTCGAGGTGGATGAGCTGGGATTGGATATGGTCGACCGTCGGATGCTGGAGGCGATGATCCGCCACTATAACGGCGGTCCCGTGGGTCTCGAGACCCTCGCCGCGATGATCGGCGAGGAAGCGGTCACCATCGAGGATGTGTACGAGCCGTATCTGATGCAGATCGGGTTTATCAGCCGTACCCCGCGCGGACGCGTGGTATTGCCTGCGGCATACGCTCACCTCGGGATGGAGCCGCACGGACAAACGATGTTTTGAGGATAATGTGGTATGAGAACAGCCGATAATTGGAAAGACTATGAACTGCTGGATTGCTCGCGCGGCGAACGGTTGGAGCGATGGGGAGAGATCATCCTCATTCGCCCCGATCCGCAGGTGCTGTGGGATACGCCGCGCCGCGACCCGCGCTGGAAGCAGGCGCACGCGCGCTATCACCGCTCCAACACGGGCGGCGGGCAGTGGGAGCGTCTGCGCCCCATCCCCGATGCGTGGCAGATCTCCTACGGAGAGCTCAAATTTGCCTTAAAGCCGATGGGCTTCAAGCACACGGGGCTGTTCCCCGAGCAGGCGGTCAACTGGGATACGATGGCGTCGCTCATCAAGGGCGCCGACCGCCCGATCAAGGTGCTTAACCTGTTCGGGTACACCGGCGGCGCGACCCTCGCCTGCGTGGCGGCGGGCGCTCACGTCACCCACGTCGACGCGTCGAAGGGTATGGTCGCGTGGGGCAAGGAGAATGCGGTTTCTTCGGGTCTTGCCGACCGCCCGATGCGGTGGCTGGTGGACGACTGCGGAAAGTTTGTGCAGCGTGAGCTGCGCCGCGGCAACACCTACGACGGTATTCTGATGGATCCGCCCTCTTACGGACGCGGACCCGGCGGCGAGGTGTGGAAGCTCGAGGAGCAGATCTATCCCCTCGTGCAGGAGTGTGTCAAGCTCCTGTCGGATAAGCCGCTGTTCTTCCTCATCAATTCCTACACCACGGGGCTGTCCCCGTCGGTGATGCAGTACGTGCTCGGCTCGTTGTTGCCGAAAGGTATCGGCGGCACGCTGTCCGCGGATGAGATCGGCCTGCCCGTTACCGCGAGCAGGATGGTGCTGCCCTGCGGCGCGACTGCGATGTTCACTGCGCGGTAATCGATATCTATCGTAGGGTACGGCGTTTACGACGTCCCGCGAAGAACACGAACAACCTCAAATAAGGTTGTAGGGGCCGACGTCCTCGGTGGCCCGTCAACATTCCACAACACAAAGGAGGGATGCCTGATGGCGATGTTATCTGCTCGACAAGTGCATTTTCAATACGATGGTGATGAGCCACAGGTCGTTCCTCACGCGGTGCTTAAGGGCATCGACCTTACCGCCGAGCGCGGTAGCTTTGTCGCCCTGCTCGGGCACAACGGCTGTGGCAAATCCACCCTCGCGAAGCATTTTAACGCCTTGCTGCTGCCGAGCGGCGGGCGGATGCTGGTCGCGGGGATGGACACCGCAGACGAGAAAAACACCTACCCCGTGCGCCGCACGGTCGGGATGGTGCTGCAAAACCCCGA
>CAJGCA010000109.1 GCA_904501705.1 Clostridiaceae bacterium
GAGCTGCAGAGCGTCAACCCCTATTATCCCCCCCGCCGATTTGAGGGTGAGCATATCAGCGCCGTCACCGTTATCGGCCTCGTTGTCGAAAGCAAGCGCAAATACATCTGATGTATAAAGTTACGCATCTATGCATATTTTTCTTACGGGTCAACCTTTAACCGGCCATAGCTACACCGAGCACCTTATAATCATAAAAAATTATATCTTTACTTATATTTAATTGCTTCCGACAACCTATTCAAAGGTCTCCGAAATTGGTCGCTTGCATTTGCTTAGTATTTTTATGCAAAAAGTTGTTGACAATATGCAAATTATGGTGTATACTCATTTTTGTCAAAGGGCAAACCCCCACACATTACATAAGAAAAGAGGAAACCATTATGAAAAAACTCACTGCTCTGTTGCTGGCTGTTGTGATGCTGGCGATCCTGTGCTGCTCCTGCGGCGGCGCAAACACCGCAAAGGTGAAGGTTATCGACATTCCCCTGTCCGAAGAGTCCTACGCGTTCTGCGTCGGTCAGAACGACACCGAGCTGCTCGGCAAGGTGAACGAGTATCTGAAAAAGATTAAGGAAGACGGCACCTTCGATGCCATCTGCGACAAGTACTTCGGCGACGGTACGCCCGCAGCGATCACCTCTGCCGCCGAAGACAAGAACAAGGATCAGCTGGTCGTGGCTACCTCCACCGGCTTTGAGCCCTTCGAGATGGTCGACGCGGGCAAGTACAGCGGTATCGACCTCGAGATCGCCGATGGTCTCGCGAAGTACCTCGGCAAAGAGCTGGTTATCAAGGATATGCAGTTCGAAGCGGTTGTTACCTCTGTTCAGCAGGGTCTGTGCGATATCGGTATGGCCGGTCTGACCATCACCCCCGCCCGTCAAGAAGTCGTTACCTTCAGCGATTCCTACTACAGCGCGAACCAGATGCTGGTCGTCCCCGGCGATAACACCGAGTTTGACGCGTGCAAGACGGCAGACGACGTTGTCGCGATCCTCAACACGAAGAACGCGGACTGCAAGATCGGTTGCCAGAGAGGCACCACCGGTGCTGTGTATGTTGACGGCGACAGCGACGATCCCGACGGCTACGGCTTTGCGGGTCTGCCTGCTACCAAGATGGAGTATGACTATGCCGCGCTCGCGTTCACCGCGATGATCAACGGCGAGATCAACTACGTCATCGTTGACGACGCGCCCGCCAAGGCGATCGCTAAGGCTGTCAACGGCTAATTAATCAACCACCAACCACCAACGACCTCGCCGCTGGATTTCAGCGGCGAGGCTTCTGTTGTGAAAGGAACACAGTATGAACATTGTTAAAAGCTGGTCGGTGTTCTGGGAGAAATTCGGCCCGGGCGGCGCGTGGCAACGCGTGCTCGGCGAAGGCTTGGTCAACACCCTGATCATCGCCTTTGTCGGTCTTCTCATCGGCATCGTCATTGGTACGCTGATTGCCACCGTCAAGGTGATGCCGAAATACAAGTTCCTCCCCCGCATCCTCGACAAGATCTGCACGGTGTACGTCGGCTTCTTCCGCGGCACCCCCATCGTAGTGCAGCTGCTGCTCGCCTACTATGTGCTGTTCCCGCTCATCGGCATTAACATTGGCTCGCTCAACACCTGTATTCTGGTGTTCGGTCTCAATTCCGGCGCCTACGTTTCCGAGATTATGCGCGGCGGTATCTTATCGGTGGACAGTGGTCAGATGGAGGCCGGTCGCGCCGTGGGTTTGAGCTACGCGACAACGATGCTCAAGATCGTTGTCCCGCAGGCGGTCAAGAACATCCTGCCCACCCTCGGCAACGAGCTTATTGCCCTTGTTAAGGACACCTCGGTCGTCAGCTTCGTCGCGGCGGTCGATCTGTATAAAACCTTTAACGAGATCGGCAACCGCACCTACGAATACCTGATGCCCTATCTCGCGATGGCACTCATTTACATCGTGATGGTCGCGCTCATCTCGCTAGGCATTAAATTGATGGAAAGGAGCTTGAGGAAAAGTGATCGACGTAATTGATCTGACCAAGAAATACGGCAATCTCACCGTGTTGGACGGCATCACCGAGACCATCCGCGAGGGTGAGCGTATCGTCGTCATCGGTCCCTCGGGCAGCGGTAAGAGCACCTTCCTGCGCTGCCTCAACTGCATGGAAGACCCGACCTCCGGCTCCATCATGTTCGAGGGCGCCGACCTCACCGATATGAAGGTGGATATCAACTACCACCGTCAGCGCATGGGGATGGTGTTCCAGCAGTTTAACCTCTTTAACAACAAGACTGTTCTGCAAAACATCACCCTCGCACCACTGCACGTCGGTCTCAAGAAGATCAAGGGCAAGGAAGCGCGCGCCAAATTCCGCGCCGAGGTGGAAGCCAACGCCCACCGTCTGCTGCAGCGCATCGGTCTGGATGATTGGGCGGACAAATACCCCTCCACCCTGTCCGGCGGACAAAAGCAGCGCGTCGCGATCATCCGCGCGCTCGCGATGAACCCGAAGGTCATCCTGTTCGACGAGCCAACGAGCGCGCTTGACCCCGAGATGGTCGGCGAGGTGCTCGACCTTATTAAGCAGCTTGCCGACGAGGGTATGACGATGGTCATCGTCACCCACGAGATGGGCTTTGCCCGCGAGGTGGGCACCCGCGTGTTCTTTATGGATCAAGGGCACATCATGGAGCAGGGCACCCCCGAGGAGGTCTTTGACCATCCGCAAGCTCCCCGCCTCAAGGAGTTCTTAAGCAAGGTTATTTAATAAAAAATCCGTCAACGGAACGTTCCGTTGACGGATTTTTTAATTTTGTTTTCGCACGATGCGGTAATCGTCTCGCACGCGATAATACGGGCAACGGCGATGCCCCGACTGCACAAACCGCTCGTATTCATCCATGTCGAGATCTATCATACATACGTAATCTTCGCGCTCTTCATCATAGTCGAAATTTTCGCAATCCTCACACAGCATGTTGCTCACCGCCTTTGGCAGTATTTTACCACAGTTGGCGAAACTTTTCAATACCGCACGAGAAACTCGCTGTTGAGCAGACTCCAGTTCTGCGGGAACGGACGATCAAGGCTCCAATATCCCGCCCCGCGAAAGCCGTATTCACGGATGAGCGCGAGCTTCGCCGCGATGCTGCGCGCATCCTCAAACCACACCTCGTGC
>CAJGCA010000110.1 GCA_904501705.1 Clostridiaceae bacterium
ATGTGTCCCAGGGCGTCGGGCTCAATCTGCCCCCTCAGATCCAGCAGCTCCCGGGTCAGCCGCTCGATCTCTCTCGCCTGTCTGTCGATGAGCAGGCGGAGCTCCAGAGTGCTTCTGTCCACGGCGGAGTAGGGCACGCCGCGGACCATACGGGGATCGAGGATCCGCCAACGGATCCCGCGGGCATCCGTGTAGTGAGCGCGGACGTGGCCGATCAGCTCGGGAAGACATGGCAACCCGTTCTCTCCGTTTCGGACAGGGAATCGTTCTCCCTCGACGTGCAAGCACCCCGCCTCCGTCTCGCCGTTAACCACGGTGACTCTTTCCGCTTTATCATCGATCAGGTAGGCCTCGTGGTTATTCAACAAATAAATCTTCATGTGTTTTTTCCTCCTCGTCAGGTGTTGATCTCCTGATTCACGGTGACAATCATCTTGCTGCCTTCATCAAGGGTGTAACCCGTGACGCGCATGAACGCTATCGGATCGTGTGGAGGCGCGACCCAAACGTACACGCCGTCGGGATTTTCTGTCACGGATGCCCAACCGTAGGAGGGATAGCTTCCACTGTTGGCGAAAATTCCGTAGCCACTCGCGGCGGCATTGCCCACCGCCTGTCCGAGATTTTCTTTGTCTGCGTTGTACACGTTAATTGCGTTTTGCGAGCCATCGTAAAGAGCATCGTATCCACTCATGCGTACGACATCACCCGCCTTTAGCGGAATAAAGCCTGTGCAAGAGGCACCGTCTATAGACGCTTCTGCGCCTCCCGAGCGAATACGATAGCCGTCCTTGTATCCAAGTCCTCCGTTGTAGATGGTCACCCCGTCGGCCTCGGTGGAGAATTTCACCCAGTTTTTCATGTTTTCCCATATGGTGACTCCCCCGACAGCGATCTTGGTTACTTCGCCTTCGGGAATGGTCAACGATTTCAAGTCAGAAAACATCATTACGCAAGCACCACCTTTTTCGTCACGGTAGATCCGTCGGCGAGAGTAAACGTCCAGGTTTCGGCATTCGATGAGGTGACGTAACCGCTGTCGTTGGTAAGCTGGCTGGTCTTACTTGGAATATGATTCTCAATATCTCCGGCAATCGCCAGCGATTCCGTAAACTGTGCTTCGGTTCCCGTATATCCACCGTTCTGCGCGTACTTATACGCGCTTGTTCCGGCAGATCCCTGCGAGCCCTTGAGATTCTGTGCGGTGTCCATGTATGCGTAGGTATCATCGAGGTAGTAAATACGGTACAGGTAGGTCGAATGCTGTATATTATCCCCGATGATGACCTCGTCAACGGCGGCCTCTTTCTTGATCGTAGCTATAGACATTCTCTTGACGGGATTCTTACCTCCGATCGCCGTCGTATAGGACGTAGGCGTGGTGCTTACCTTCAGAACGCCAGGGCCTCTGACTCCAAGCTCTCCGTTCTCCTTTGCCGCCTCGATCTGCGCCGCCACCTCATCGGCCAGATCCTCCGTGCCGATCTTGGCATCAATGAGCGATTTGATCGCCACGCCCTGCGCCGCGGACAGGGGCTTGTTCGTGACATTGGTCGTGAGGTTGTTTACGATGTCCGTCTTGCTCACTTTAGAGTCCGTGATGCTATCGATGAGACTCTTATTGTTTTTGATGTAAGCCACGATCTCGGACAGCTCGTTGAGCGTGCTGTCATCCACGTCCAGCAGAGCGTTCACCTCTTCGCGGTGCGCCTCGACCAGCATGCGGATATCGTTGTGCGCGTCGCCGCTTACGTTGTGCGCGGACAGCAGCCCCGCCGCCTTTCCGGCAGGATCCGCTCCTACCTCTGCCGCAGTATAGGAGGGCTTCGTTGCCGCCTTTGCCCAGTTGTACACGCTCGGGTCTCTTTCCTCGGGCGGCTCTTCCTCCAATGCCCACCCGGGGATCAAACGTCTGATGGTATCCTCCACCTCCGCCTGATCCACGCCGCCGGTATTTGTACCGCCACCGACGCCAACAACCACGCATGATGCCTTGAACTTCTCCCCTGTCTCGTTGTCGAGCGTAAAGCATACGGCGGCAAACCGCATGTCCTTGGTTGGCTTGCTTTTGACCTCCAGCGTCACGTAAATCGATCCGCTCGAAGCCATAGCTGTCGTGTTAGCCACCTTGAGCCCTACAGCCGCGGCCTCGCTGACCGTGTCCGCATCCATGGGTATAAGGAGCGCGGCAAACGCCTTGGTTGTCTCGCTCTCGCCAAATGTACCGAGGGTACCGATTTGCTTTGAACTTGTCAGGCTACTGTCACTCCACGCACTTGCCCCAATCTCCAACCGATTGATCTGCAAGTGGTCGTACTTATCCAGCACAGGAACCAGCTGCGAATTGATCAGATCTACATCGTCCTCCAGCTCACCGATCCACTCGGCGTGGGTGGACAGCTCCGCGTCTACTCGGCTGATCGACTCAACAAACTCCCTAAGCGCCGTCAGCCTGTCCAGTATCTCCGTCTCGCGCAACCGCCTTACGCTCGGTGTTACGTGCATCCAAATCTTAGGCGACGCCACCAGCTCTCCGCCATCGTCAAAGACGTCGAACGCCACAGCAAACACGCCCTCCTCGGAGGACACGGCATTGGCGGCCACGAAATCAAATACGATCCGCCCGTCGTCCACGACACAGCTCTCGTACAGCTCGTCTCCGCTCGGGAGCACCCCCGCCAGCACCGCTGTCCACGTAGGCGGCAGAGCAAACGGGCTCCCCTTGTCGATCAGCGTCACCTCCAACCGCCTGTTGGTGTCGCCCGCGGTCAAGCTGACGCTCTTTTGGATGTCTGGCAGCCCCATGTCCAGCGTCAGCCGCGTGACCGCTTGTTTTACATAGCTCATATCTTTTCCTTTCCGGGGAGGCCGCAGCCTCCCCTAAAAAATATTTACGACTCTTGGATCCACTTCTGCGCCATGGTGGCCACGTCGTTGTACTCGCCGTACAGCTCGGTTTCCTCCAGCAGCTCCAGGATCCGCTTCATCTCTGCGGTGTTGTTTTTCTCCCATGCCGCCAGGTACTGCTTTTTCCAGTAGGAGGTGATGCCGGATTTCACGGCGGCCTTGGCCTGTGCCTCGGTCTTGCCTTGCTCCTGCTTGGTGGCCA
>CAJGCA010000111.1 GCA_904501705.1 Clostridiaceae bacterium
CCGCCGTTGCCCGCGCCGCCTCCGCTGGGAGTTTCGGGTTCCTCGGCCACGATGTCGGTTGCAACGTACTTCACCTTCTGAGCCTGCTTGTTCAGGGCAAACTGCTTGCTGTACTTGATACCGATGGTTGCGCCCAGCGTCCACGAAAGCAGGTCGGGTGTCAGCATGTCCTCGGTGGCTACCTGAGCGCCCCCGTACTTCTCGGGCTCGGCCTGTACCTGTGCATCGCTGATTGAGCCGCTAACCTTCGGATAGATGCTCACCAGCTTCGAGCCGTCCTCATTGGCAAGCGAGATACGCGAACCCTCCAGCGTCTCTTCGGCTACGTTTAGAGTCCCCCGCCAATCGGGGGACGGCTATAATGCAGGGGGGATATATGCCCTTTGGCTTACGCCGCTTCCCGATTAACGGGAAGGTTTAGCTCGACGGCCCGAAGGGGAAAGTCAACGCTCAAATCTTCGCCAACTCCGTAGCGTCGATGTCGGTTGAAATCGCGTCGGGGGTTCACTTTTTCAAACATGATGTTGTTACTTGTTTAATGGGTTTAACTTTACGAAAAGAGCAACCGCCCGTCGGTGGGTGATTGCTCTTTTCGATGTGTGATGTCTGATGTCTTATGTCAGACGATGATGTCTATCGTACCGCCGAGGGCTTCGGCGATGGCTTGCAACGTGTCGAAGCCTACCGAATACTTGCCGCTTTCGATACGGCTGATGTGGTTGCGCTGATTGCCCGTCACGTCGGCGAGGTCTTGCTGTGTCATGCCCTTTGCTTTGCGGAGGTCAGCAATGCGCTGACCTATCCGCTGTCTTTCTTCTTCTTTGCTCATAGTTCCTTTGGTTATTTGCCCCAAGATTCTTCGCACCAGTCTCTATCCATTTCAATCATGCTCTGACGCTTGTTAAGGATAAGGTCGCAAAGGTCGATACGGCTGTAGTCCATCAGGTCGCCATCCATCAGGTGAGCGTGCCATGTGTAGTGTACCGATTTGTTACCGCTTGCGTCACGGTGACCGCCTTGCTCCTTCCATATGTTGTGGCAGTTCCATGTGCCGACGTTGCTCTCAATGACTACCGTACCGTCAGCCTTCAGTCTGATGTCGAGTGCTCCGAGGTGATTGAGGATTTCACGCTCCAGCCCTTTCTTGTCCTTTGCCCAAACGAGGTGTCCGAGAACCTTTGCGTCGTAGAGGTCGGAGCCGTAAGATGTAACGTGTCGCCATGTACCGATGGTGTCGATTGTCATGATGTTGCCATTCTTCTTCAGCATCACCTTCGGGTCGTCGAGAATGGTGACGTACCCGTAGAAGATTGCGTGACTCTTGCCGCGCTCGTTGATGATGAAGCAACCATCGTTGCAACCTGTGCCAACCTTGCTTAAAATACCTTTTGCTGTTGCATACTTGTCAGCCGATGGGATGTAATACTTGAACTCTACTTCCTTACCCTCGAACTTTGAAAAGTTTGCCTTGACGAAATAAAAACGATTCTGTGTCATAATCTTTGGCCGCTGTTACCCGTTGTCGCCGGTGTTCTAAAATGTTATTGTTTAATGTTTACGATGCAAAGATAAGCATTTTATTTGAAAGTACCAAATATTATACAAAGAAATGTGTATTATTTGGTACTTTTTAACATTTCAAGCCCTAAAACAGCGTCGGAGCATGGTAATATTGGAACTTTGGAGAGAATGGGCTGGATGACCTGCCGAAGCGCATACGATAGAAGTCTTCCACGGTCTTGCATCCTTCCGTGCGATTGCTTGTGAATAGGTCGTAGGCTTTGCACTGACGATAACAGCCCACCTCCTTCAATACGTTGTCGAGTGACCACGGGCGATTGTTGCGCTTCATTATCATGGCAGTCACGTCGAAGCCCGTAGCGTGTTTGGCTAACTTGTCGCCACAGCAGCATACATTGTTGCCCATCCATCGCATATCGTTGTCGCTGATGCTGAAACTCATGCCGTGCTCGTTGAAGTAGGCGACAAACGGCTGATATAGGTCGTACCGCCATTCGGGTAGCATGTTAAGCAATCCCATCTGCGTGAAGTGGCTCGGCTTCATGCCTAACTCGCCAAAGCAAAAGTCCTTCTGCTCGCCCTCTTGCGGGATTATCTTCAAGCCCTCAATGGTGAAGTGGTCAGCATCTCGGAACATTTCGACGATGCCCAAGTCAGACACACCAGGGATGAAGGGTTGAATCCTTATGCCCACCTTGAAGCCTCGCTCTTTCAGTTCGCAGAACATTCGGTAACGGCTTTCGATGTCGGGCACTTCCGGCTCAATGTCGCGTCGGTTGTGGACGTTGCTCACGGATAGTTGGAACGTGTGAAGGTCTGGGCGCACGTTGGCACCATGCAGCGTGTCCGACTTCGTGCTGAATAGGATGCTGATGCCGTAGTCGTTGGTGATGTCGATAATGCGGTTCGTCACCTTCAGCTTCTCGTTAATCGGTTGGAACGGGTCGCTCATGCCTCCGCAGTGCCAAGTCACGCCGTTAGCAATCAGCGCGTCGAGGAAGTTGTGCGGGTCGTAGTCCTTATCCTTGAATATCCGTTGCAATCGTCTTTCTATGCTGTCCGTGTTCGCAATCAGCAGGTTCTTCTCGAACTCCATTATCTTGCGCCCGTTTGCAAAGCAGTATCGGCACCCGAATGAGCACGTCTTATAACTATCGACGCGCAGAGGTAGTCCGCAGATAGCAAACTTGCTGCTTACGTTCAGTCCTTCAAATTTCTCCATATAGTTCCTTCAATTAAAAGAGAGCGGCCTGTATGGTCGCCCTCAATCCGTTAAATCCGTGAAATCCGTGGTCTCTATCCCTCCAGCTCCCCGCTTGGCGGATTATTGCCGCCGCCGCCGTTGCCCGCGCCGCCTCCGCTGGGAGTTTCGGGTTCCTCGGCCACGATGTCGGTTGCAACGTACTTCACCTTCTGAGCCTGCTTGTTCAGGGCAAACTGCTTGCTGTACTTGATACCGATGGTTGCGCCCAG
>CAJGCA010000112.1 GCA_904501705.1 Clostridiaceae bacterium
GTACGGATGAGGTGTACGATGAGGCCATCGAACTGGCTGAAACCATTGTGCAGTATGAGGAAATAAACGAGCAAGAGGAGGTGGACGGCGTATGACCAACGAGGAATTGGCATTGAAGGTCCAGCGTGTGGATGATCGCTCGAAGTCAAACACCCATCGCCTGGATGAAGTGGAGAAGAAACTCGCGGACAACGATGAGATGCTCGCGAGCATCGCGCGTCTGGATCAGCGACAGAAGGATATGGATACCGATGTCAAGGAGATCAAGGCGGATGTCAAAGCGCTGGCGGGCAAGCCCGCCAAACGCTGGGAGAGCATCGTCGACAAGGTGCTTATGACGCTCGTTACCGTGATCGTTGGGTACATTCTTGTTCGTCTCGGATTCGGCACGTGACAGAAGAAAGGAGAGTTGTATGGAAGGAATTGTTTTGATTTTGGTGATGGCGATCGTGGTGGAGGCGCTCATTGAGTACGCCAAAACGATCGGTAAGGCTTTTGCGAACGGTGGCTGGAAGACGGCGGTCACACAGCTCGCGGCGATCGCGCTCGGGGTGCTCTTGTGCTTTATGACCGGCGGTGACCTGTTCGCTGTGGTGGGCATTGAGTTCGCGTGGGCGTGGCTGGGCGTTATCCTCACCGGCATACTCATCTCCCGCGGGGCAAACTATGTCAGCGATTTTGCCAAGCGGCTGCAGGGCGTGAAAACGAAGGAGGAATAACCAATGACGAAGAAACCGAAGATCTATCTGTCCGCGGCGGCGCACGCTACGGATAACCCGACCAAATGCCCGCAGAAGTGTGGTGAGAATACCCACTGCAACGCATATATGGACATCGTGGAGCGCCGCCTGAAAGCACTCGGCTTTGAGGTTAAACGCGGGGATAAGACCAAGGTCGGCGGTCCCGCGCTGCAGAGCCGCGTGCGCGAGGCTAACAAGTGGGGTGCAGATCTTTACTATGTTGCTCACACCAATGCCGGCGGCGGCCGGTACTCAATGACAATGTGCTGGGGCGACGTTATGAGCCTTGAAAAAGCACGGATGTTTAAGAAATATCGCACGTGTGTCAAATCGCACAAGGTGGTGTCGCGTAAGGATCTTTATGAGATCAAAGCGACGGCGATGACTTGCTTGTATGACGAGCTGTTCTTCCACGACAACGCGGAGGATTGCGCGTGGTTCCACAACGATGGTATGGCGCTGCTTGCCGAGGAGACGGTACATGCAATCTGTGAGATCGAGGGTGTCGAGTATAAACCTGAGGTTAATGAAGAGCCGAAGCAGGAAGCACCCGCAGCCAAACCTGTCGAGCCCGCCAAGCCTGCCGCACCGAAAGCGGGCGACGTGGTGAAGCTCAATAAGGGGAAACTGTATACCTCGTCGCGTGGTACGGTGTCGGTCATCCGCTCGGGTACGTTCTACCTCTATGACGGTATCGATGTTAACGGTCGCTATCGCGTTACCAATGCCAAAACCCGCGTTGGTAAATCCCCGCTGTGGCTCAACGTGTCGGGCTGGGTGACACTGTAACGGTTTCGCGCTTGTGGGGTGTTGTGATAAAGACTGTATAGAAAACATGCGGCTGTTCTTCACTGAGCGCGATCAGATGATCGTTGATCACGCGAACGGTATTCGCACCAGGAAGGCGGAAGTGATCACAACCTACATAGACGTGGAGGCATTACCCTTTAACCGCGGCTATTATTCCTGTGACCTGACCTTCTACTTTAACGTAGAGGTCGAGGTATACAGCGGGCACGGTGTGCCGTGCACCACGGTACAGGGCGTCGGCGTCTTCCGCAAGAAGGTCATTTTGTACGGCAGCGAAGGTCACGTGCGGGTTTTCCACAGCGAATACCGCCCCGACGAGTGCGACCGTCAGGAAATGCCGACCCGCAATATGCCGCACTGCTGCGTGCAGGTTGCCGAGCCGGTCGTGTTGGATGCGCGTCTCGTCGACTGCTGCGACCGCTGCCACTACGATTGCGGTGACTGTGGCTGTATTCCCGCGAAGCTGTGCAATCGCTACGGCGGCAACTTCGTCGACAGTGCCGATTGCCGCATCGTGGTCGTCACGCTCGGGATCTTTACCATCGTGCAGCTGATTCGCAACGTGCAGATGCTTATGCCGGTGTACGACTATTGTATGCCGAACAAGGAATGCACCCCGACGAGCGAAAATCCCTGCGATCTGTTCCACAAGATGAGTTTCCCGGTTAATGAGTTCTTCCCGCCCGCAACGGAGGGCGACGGCGGTGGCGGCTGCGGCTGCAGTGCTCCCGCTAACAGCAACCCGCATCGCGGCTGCTGAAATTAAAAACGGTCGTCGGAGAAATCCGACGATCGTTTTTTTGCTCGAATAAATGCGGAAAAATGCGGAAACACTAACACAAATTGTCACACATTATCGTGTGTTGCACGAGCAAAATACTACTGCAAACGCGGTAAAACACGGCGGCAAAACCGCCGAGTAACAGTGAGGTGTAACACATGAACAACAAGAGCATCGTTCCGGAGGCTCGCGAGGGCCTGAACCGCTTCAAGATGGAGGCTGCCAACGAGGTTGGCGTGACCCTGAAGCAGGGCTACAACGGTGATCTGACTTCCCGTCAGGCCGGTTCTATCGGCGGTCAGATGGTGAAGAAGATGATCAAGGCTTACGAGGAGAACAACCTGAAATAAGCCAAATCCCATTTCGCCGTCCGGGGGAGTGATCCCCCGGATGTTTTTTATCAAAATAAATGATAAAACTTTCGAAAAGCACTTGACAAACCGAAAAAACGCGGTATAATAATACCCGTTCCAACAGAACATTGCGGAATTGTGTAAAGGTAGCACGACAGTCTCTGAATCTGTTTGTCTAGGTTCGATTCCTAGTTCCGCAGCCAA
>CAJGCA010000113.1 GCA_904501705.1 Clostridiaceae bacterium
ATCGACCTTTACCCAGCGCCGGCGCGGGTCCGGCGCTGGGTAAAGGTCGATCCGGGCCGCTGGGCCTCTTCGGCTTGCCGGGGTGATTGCTCCAGCTCCGGCGGCGGGGGCGGTCAGGCGCAAAAGCTGAGCAGTTTTTCCAGATTGAAACGGTTTGCGGTTTCAAGTGTTTCTGTTTTTACGTTCCTGCAAACATACCATTTTCCGGGATCTGTTTTCGGTCTGCTCCACGTTTCCCGGCGATATTCGCCGGTTCCGTTGTGAAATTTCATGTAGTAAACGGCTGTTATTGTCTGCTGCTCGTCGTCGTCGGAAATGATCTTGTTGAAACGGGGGTATTCATATCCAAAAGCCGGATTATAAAGGCCGTTCGCCAGGTCGAATTTGTAGCCGTTCGGGGCTTCGATTGCAAGCAGTTTCTTGATGTATTCGGGCTTGCGGTTTTTCAGTGCCATTTCTGCGGGCCTCCTTTCAAAACAGGCCGCGCGGGCCGTTGCAGTCAATGCGGCGGGCCTGGGTCGGGGCTATGGCGTTGTATGCGCTCTGTGCGGCCTGATAGGCTTTATAGGCGGCTTCGGCGGCTCTGTATGCCCGGATCACGGCGGCGGCGATTTCGTCCGGGGTCCCGTCGTCCTTGTACGGATCGCAATAGTCCGGTTTCCAGTTTTCCGGGGCCGTGGGCTGGATCTTGTTGTCAATCAAGATCGGCGCGGGGTCAGTTTCGGCGGCGTGGTAATAGCTCGCTTCAAGCCGGTTTGCGTAGCGGTTATAAGCGGCGCGGGGGTAAAATGTAATTGTGCTTCTGCAATACTCGGATTTAATATATGCGCTGTACTGCGTCCGGGCTTCGATCTCTGCGCTGATTTTCTCGCGCGTTTTCTCGCCGTAGGGCTTGCCGCTGTACTTGTTCAGGATTTCGCAGGCGGTTCCGGTCAGCTCCTCGATCAAAGCGCGGCGGGCGTTGTCTGCGCTGATGTAGTAGGCAAGGCGGGCGGCGTTCTCTTTCCGCTCGGCGGCGGCGGCATACTCGCGGCGCTCGTCAAGCTGCTTTTGGTCGGCCTGCGTCCAGGCTTCACCGGTATTCCGGCGGGCGGAGAATTTCAGATCAATCGCGGCGCTCAATGCGGCGCTTGCCGTTGTGCTGCTCTGCTCGGCCTGTTTCCATGCGTCATAACAGGCGCTTTCAATCGTCTTTCTTTCGGTGTAATTCATTTCTTTAGCCTCCATTATTCGCCCTGGCAGGGGCTTTTTATTGTGCGGCCCCTGTTCCGGGGCCGCTTGTTTTCGTTCGTTGTGGGCCGCGCTCGCGGCCTGTGGGGCTTAGATTTCGATTTCGTCCATGATCCGGGAGAAAAGCCCGGCGGCGGTCCCGTCGCTCTGCTTGTAGGCCCTGTGCAGGTCGCGTGTTGTCAAGGCTCGCGGGCTTGCGTAGTAGCTGCCGGGATAGTTTACGATGATTGCGGCGATTGTTCCGCGCTCCGGCTTGTAATCAAGTCCGGGATTGTTCAGGCAGTCAACGCGCATTTTGTATTCCCATTCAGAATACTCGCGGTATTCGGCCCGCTCCGGGCGTCCGGCGCTCTTTAGCGCTTTGTTTAGCTCTGCCGTGAATTTCTTTGTACACTGGACAAGCATTTTTTAACCTCCCTTGCGATCAGCGCGGACGACGGAAAAAGCGACGGCGGCGGCGATAATGGCGGCGGCGACGGCGGCGGCGGCGACGATCCCGGCGTTCGCGGGGTTTCTGTTCGCCGAGTCAATGATATAAAGCAGGTTCGCCAGGGCTGCGACGGCGGCGGCGACGATGAAGGCGGCGACGATCAAGATCAGATTGTAGAAGTTTTTCATTTTGTTTTTTCCTTTCTCCGGCGCTTTGCGGGGCCGGTCCGCTGTTGTTGTTCGGTTTTCTATCTGGCTATATAATAGCATATATGCTTGCTTATATCAAGATGGAATATTGCACAAATATAAGCTTGCTTATTTGTGCATTTTTGCTTTTCTTGACGATTCCATACAATATATAATATATTTGCGTCTGGCCTGCGCCGGTCCTCCTGGCGTCCTCCTGGCGTCCTCCTGGCGTCCTGGCGGAGCTGGCGCCGGTCCAGCTTATTCCGGCGCCGGTGCCGCTGCTGATCGTCGGCGCGTCCTCCTGGCGGATCTGCTGCGCGTCTGGCGTCCGGCGTTTGGTTCTTTCGGTTCTTGCGGATCAAGGCGGAGCACTGGCGGATCTGACGCAGGCGGGGCCGGTCCTCCTGGCCTGGATCGTTGGCGCGTCGGCTGCCGCTGCCGGTCCCCGGGGGGGCGTCTGATCTCCGACGCCGATTTTGCCGGAGCGCGCCGAAGCTGGCGGGCGCGATTTTTTGGGGGGGCGCTACTCCCCTTTTGCATTTTTTCCGGGGCCTATACTTATACTCCCCTTTGAATTTTCAGGGCCGTATTTTACTCCCCTTTGATTTTTCCCAGCCTACTTTTACATTTTTCAAATTTTCCCGGAGCGAAATACTCCCGGCTCGAAATTTCCGAAAAGTTCAATTTCCGATAATATTTTCCCGTTTCAAGCCAGAAATCCGCCGTTTATGCAAATCATACTGTTTGATATACACAATATAGCGTAATCACAGCGCAGGTCATCCGCGCTTGTGTTCTCCTGTCCTCTCCCTGGCTCCTGCTCTCCTGCCCAGCGTCCTGCGCCCACCGTCAGTTTCACTTGCCTGTAACTTGCTGGAAACTTGCGGGTAACTTGCAGGCGCCGTCCGAAGATACGCATCATTTGCGCGGCGCTGCGAAAATGATGCGCCGGAAGCGGAACAGGAACCGGAAGCGGAA
>CAJGCA010000114.1 GCA_904501705.1 Clostridiaceae bacterium
ATGATGGCGATGATGGGCGGCTTTACCGCTCTGCGCCTGTTCACGCTGATGGGCGGTATGATGAACGTCAAGTTCACCAAGGAGGAGCTTCTCGCTCTCAACAAGAAGCTCAACCGCATCAAAGCCCCCAAGAAATAATAATCAACGAAAAGATCCCCCGATTTCCAATATGGAGATCGGGGGATCCGTTATTTATCCTTTATCAGCACTGACGTATCAGGCGAATGTAAAACTCCACCGCGCGGCAGGCGCAGTCGAGCCGGATGCGCTCGTTGTTGCCGTGGATGGTGGCGCGCTCCTCACTCGTCAGATCCATCGCGGAGAAGCGATAGACACGGTCGGAGATGCGCCCATAGTGACGGGAATCCGACGCCTGCATCATCAGATACGGCGTCACGAGGCATCCGTGCCAGGTGGATACCACCGCTGTAGCGACCCGCTCGAAGCCCGCGCAATCAGTGCGGGAGATGCGGCTGGGATCCGTGCCGTATAAGATGTTGACCTGCACGTTTTCATCGCCGATCGTCTTTTCAATATACACTTTGGCCGACGCCATCGTGTCCATCGGATTAAGGCGGATGTTGGACACCATCGTGGCCTTCGGCGGGATGACGTTCGAGGCCGTGCTGCCCTGCATCTGCGTAAAGGCGACGGTGGTGCGCAGCAGGGCGTTGAGGTCACCGCCCGTTTTCTTACACAGCAGATCCAGCACGGGGCTGAACAGCCACAAATTTGCGAAAATCATCCGATAGAGGAAATTCGAATGTCGCCCGAGGGTATCAAACATCTGCGCCACAGGCGGAGTGATATGTATCTTGAAAGGGTTATCCAGTACGCGACAGCAGGCACGCGCGAGTGAGTCCACCGGCATACGCGGCTTCGGAGCGGAAGCGTGACCACCGCTCGAAAGGGCCGTGTATTCCACGTTCATAATACCCTTCTCCGCGATGCCGATCATCCCGCAAGCGTCCTTCACACCGGGGAAGACGTTCTCCACGACCGCACCGCCCTCATCGAGCACCAGTGCGGGCGTGATGCCCTGCTTCTCAAAGTAATCGACGATGTGCACAGCGCCGTCGCCGTTGACTTCCTCGCCGCCCGAAAAGGCAAAATAGATATCCTGCGCGGGTACAAAGCCTTCCCCGATGAGATGCTCCGCCGCGGTCAGCACACCGTTAAAGGTGACCTTGGTGTCCAGCGTGCCGCGTCCCCACAGCACACCGTCCTCGATAATGCCCTCAAAAGGGGGCTTATCCCACATCTCCTCGTTGACGGGCACGACATCGTAGTGCGCCATCAGCACCGCGGGATCACCCGCGGTCTTGCCTTTCCAGTAGAAGAGCAGGCCGCGATCCGCCAGCCGCTCGAACGAGCAGGTGGCAAACACATTCGGATACAGTGTAGGAAGCAGGTCGATGAGTTTCTCAAACTCTGCGTCGTCCTCGAGTGACGCGTCCTTGTAAGAGATCGTCTTGCACTGCACGAGGCGGCGCAGGTTCTCCACCGCGCGATCGCGGTCGAAGGACTCCTCCCCCTCCTGCACCGCAACCCCCGCCTTCGGGCGGAACGCCAGCGTGCGCACAAGCACGACCGCCAGCAACACGACGAGTGCCGCGGGGATGATTAACAAAAATTCCATTACAGCATCCCCTTCTTGTACATAATCCGCGCGACCGCAATGGTGAACAGCACGCCGACCGGCACCATAATGCCGACCGTGCCTGCGTTAAGCGCCGGCACGAAGATAAACAGAATCAGCATCAGGATAATGGGCGCGATGGCGAGCTTGACATTCTTGGACACGAACACCACGCCAAGACCGCCGAACAAGGCGGGCAGGATCTGCGCGAACGCGGGCTCCAGAACGGGAGCTTCCAGAATCGGGGTCAGCGGCACGATGCAGATCACGCCGACGATGATGATGAGGGTGGTGACGATGCTGGACACCGCGATGGCGATGGTCGAGATGACCTCGCCCTCCTCGTCGCTCGCCTTGACCCCCGCGCGCTCCATCGCATCGATGGCGCAGGGGAGCTTGAGGTTAGAGATGTTACCCGTGATAAACGACAGATAGGTGCCTCCCGCGCCGAGCATCGGCACGTAGGTGAAGATCTCGACGATACCCACCGCCCAGTACATCGGCGCGGTGGCGACCAGACCCTTGACCAGCGAGTTCCACTCAGGCACGGCGTTAAAAATCGCCATCAGCGCGGCGGGGAACGCAAGCAGCAATATCGCGATCACGATGCCCCACGCGCGACCGTCGCGGTGGACACTTTCCATATAGGTTAATTCCGTTTTCTTCATTGTGTCCACCTCCTTAACCCAACCAGTTGGTAAACGGAATGGCGAGCGCCATACCGCCGACCAAGCTCATCGGTAATGCGTAGTCCGTCAGCCAGCGAATCTTGCACTTGGTTGCAAGCAGACCGCACACCGCCATAATCACCGCGCTCGACACCATCACGCACACAGGAATGAGGCAGGAGGTATCGCCCTTGGTGACGTCCAGCACGTCGCAGAACACGAAACCGAGGAAGGCGGAGATCATACCGAGGAACATCGCGTTGTTGAAAATTTCTCCCCACTTTTTGTCCTTCATGCCCATCTTGGTCATGCCGTTCTGAATACCCTTGGTCATAAAGGGTACGAGCACCAGACCCGCAGCAATGGAGAGGGTCATCACCCACACCACCGACAAGAAAATGGACGG
>CAJGCA010000115.1 GCA_904501705.1 Clostridiaceae bacterium
AGCCCCATAAAATCCCCCAGGCTTGAGATCAGCTAGGTGTCAGCATCCCAATGTGACCTCCCTGGGCGTCCTCAAGCATCCCAATGTGACCTCCCTGGGCGCCCTCAAGCATCCCAATGTGACCTCCCTGGGCGCCCTCAAGCATCCCAATGTGACCTCCCTGGGCGTCCTTGTGCATATTTGGCTGCATATTTAGACAGATTTGCAAACTTTTATTCACAAATATTGCATAATATATATATAATGTGTACATTTGCAGCGGGAATAGTCCCAAATAACATGAAAATATGCAGCTATGGCAATTGTAAAAAACTTCTGGCTTAAGAACCAGACAAAGAAGCTGGCCGGTGCGGTTATATACCAAGCCATGGGCCAAACTCGAAGCCGTGAACTGGCCGCCGAGGTGTCAAACCCTCGAACTATTGACCAGATGTCACAGCGTGTGAAGTGGGCGAACCTCGTGAACTTCTACAGAGCCAACAAGTCTTGGATGAAGTTTGCCTTCGAAACTAAGCCTACCAACAGAACCGACTACAACCAATTCATGAGCCTTAACGTGGCGAACTCTCGGATTTACCTGGCGAAAGGTATCGCTAACCAGGGCGGATGTGTTGTAGACTCTTACGTAATGACACAAGGCAGCCTTGCATCTATTGAATGCGTCAAACAAGGCAATAACTGGGAGACAAATCTTTTTCTAACGGAAGGTCTTGAAATTGTAAGCACAACAACTATTGCCGAGGTGTCGCAGGCTCTCATTCAATCAAATCCAGCACTCAGGGAGGGAGACCAACTTAGCTTCATTCGCCTGACTCAACAGACAAACGCCAACACCGGAGTGCCTTTCGTAGTTGTGCGAAAGTATGAGGTAATTCTCAACTCTAGCGACTTGCGCTTCTGGGGTGACTTTATGCCTTTAGACTACATAACCGAGTCTGACCCAGTAGACAACAACAGAATATTAGTAAACAACTCCGGCAATGCAGGGGGATTTCTTTTAATCCTCAGCCGCACAACCGGTGGAAAGACTTACGTATCTACGCAGTCTGTAATTGTGGCCAACAATGAAGCGACAATTGAGGCATATTCTTCTCAAAACGCCCTCCAAGCCGCCATAGACTCTTATGGCGAGTCAACCGAGCCTTTCCTCACATCTACAACTGCAAACCAAGACAGCCAGGCACCGGTGCAACCTTCTATTGTGTCTATCGCCGGAGACCTCGGAAACGCAGTGCCTGGGCAGGTCTTCGGTCCTATTAACATCGATACCGCAGACGAGTTTATTGTGACACTGTCACAAACGCCAACTGCGGCAGGAGCAGGCAGCAAGGTTGTATTAGTTAAGGGAGGCGTTGAGTCTGAGGTAACTATTACAAACGCAAACATCCAGGACGGAAAACTAGTACTTCCGTGGCCGAGTGGTGCGGTAACTGGCGAAGGCTACTATGTAGCAGATATCTACGCAGTAGCAGACGACACAACGTATCGTGCTCCTTTCCTGGTTCCCAATGCAGCCTACAACGGCGGCCTTGAATAATATGTTTAACAACACGTTTTGACTCTTTTCTCGGGACATCGCTTGCGCGGTGTCCCTATTTTTCGTACCTTTGCACACAAATAGTCGGGGATGTCCTACAGACGCACGGGACTACGGGGCGGGTAGCGCCCGCCCTCCCTTTGACTAACATCTAGTGCGTCAGTGCGTTATACAATGTACAACTACATTCCACACCCGTCCAATTGTCGGGTAACTTCGAACGTCTTGCGCATGCTCATGCGTGAAGGCGTTGCCGGTTATGGCATTTACTGGATGCTTCTTGAGATGCTCAGAGATGCTCCAGAGTTCAAGATGTTCTATTTCCCAGAGTCCTTTGCCTACGCGATGCACTGCCAAGACGTGGACCAGGTCTCGCGCGTATGCAAGGACTATGGCCTCTTCGAGTTTGACGAAAAGGACTACATTGCTTCGAGGTGGTTAGAGGAAGCCATGGGCGAGTATTCCGACAAGAAAGCCAAACTCCAGGAAGCCGGAAGACGTGGCGCAGCCAAGCGGTGGGCGTCTGCACATGGTTCCGATGGGCAGGCTATAGCCACCCCATCTGTGGAAGATGGGCAGGCTATAGCATATAATAATACCCAACATATTGTAACACAACAAGATATAACCTTACCAAAACAAGGCGAGGCGGTAGATTGGAGAGGGGTATTATCTATTGAAAGTCAAGCGGTTAGCATGGACTACGTTACGATGATATGCGAGACCGCCGTGGAGGGTCACGCGCCTGGCTATGTTGCACAGATCTGTCAACGTTACAAAATCAGCGAGGCCGTGTGCAATTTCATCTGTGAGCGCTCGGACAATGCCAGCCTTACCCACCCATTATATACCAAGTTTTGTGCGCTTGTGCGGCGAATTGAGCGGGAAAAATGGCATCCAGAACATCCGGCTAACTTCTTCCTAAGCAAACTATTCAGTTGAGCGGCCCAAATCCACCCCCTAGCCGCCGCCGCTCCGAGCGGAGCGGGAGCGGAGGGGCAGCGGAGAGGCAGCGTTGGGGTCGCGTCGGGCATCGAGCCCTCGCGCCCCCCGCCCGAGCGGCAGCGAGGGCGCCCGCCAGAGGCGGGACACCAGCCGCCCGACCGACGGCAGGCCGACGGCGACCCGACCCGCCCAGCGC
>CAJGCA010000116.1 GCA_904501705.1 Clostridiaceae bacterium
ACGTTATCCGCAACGCTCACGCCGCCGCCCCCTTTTCCGTAATTCTACCCACATTTTCCACGCTCTTTCTTTCCCAAACGAAAAACGCCCCGCGCTTCTCCGCAAGGCGTTTTGTTCGTTTCCGCGTCCTCCGCTGCCTTATTCGGCAGACTCCGGCTCATACGCCGTAGTCAGGTGCTTATTCTCGTAGATATTGCCGTCCGTGTCCATCAGCACCAGTGTCACGGTGGGATAGAGCGTGGTCGCCGCCATCTTGGAGCATCTGTCGTAATAGTAGGACAGGCCGTTTGCAAGGGTGTTCCGAGCAACGATGTCCAGCACGTTGTTGATGCCGTCAGCCCGGTTCTGGATTTCGATAATCAAATACTGCGTCATTTTACTTGTCCTCCTTGACAATTTTGATAAGTGTTTCGGTTGCTTCCGTCCAGCCTCCGAGCTTTACTCCTTGTAGATTTTGATGTTGTCGATGTCCGTGTACGCCACGCAGAACCGGACATAGACGGTTCCGGTGTAATCATGACCACTCCAAGTGTTCGGAATAGTGCAAACACCCGTCATGTCAGAATTGCTGAACGTCCACACCGCCGACGCACCCTGCGGAATCGTCGTCTGGATGTAGACCTTGCCGGAATCAAAGCACCCAACCATACCCGTGTAGGAGTTCGTTTGCAGCGATTTGTCGGATTCGATAACGAAGGTGTCTCCAGCAGAGGCCGGGATATAGCCGGTCACAAGCTGATTATCTGCATACGCGACAGCATTACCGGACGAATTGAACCGCCCACGCAATACAACATCAGCGTCCGTTGCGTCGAACAGATTCACGACTTCGCCCTTTACCGCAGATGCAGTGATGACAAGAGCCCCGTCTGCGTTTGGCACATTGATTACACCGCGATTCGCGGGAAAAACCTCTTGCCTGTAAACAGTTCCGGTGACGTTGACGCCTCCCATCGTTACCGTAACAGTGTCGAGGTTGTAGCCGGAGGCTGGCGTTAGAACTGCATTGTAAGCGTGACCCTTTTCAATACTGGATGCGGAATTGTCAATCGCAACGTTGCTTAGAGTTTTCGTCACGGCAACTGTTGGAATCGTCGGCGACAGTTCAACCGGAGTTCCGACAATCATTGCGGAGCGGAAAGCGTTGATTTCATCTGCGGTAAATCCAAGGCCAACCACAAAATTCACGCATTTATCGCGGAAGGTGTCGCCGTTCAGCGCGAGAATCTGCGAGATCAGATGCGCCCAGTCTGCCGTACCGCCCTGATAGTTCCCGTTCCGCGCTCTCAAGGCGTAAAAGCTCGTCAGCTCGTAGTCTTTGTCAATGTCAGACTGCGAAACACCGAGCAGCCCTTCAAGGATGCAGGCCAGCGTTCCGGTACGGTCTGCGCCCATGGAGCAATGGAACACTACCGGATCGCCGTACTGCACGGCCTCAAAGATGCCGCGCAGATTCACGCGCCACGCTTCTGTGTTTGCGAGACTGTACATGGCATAGCTGGTATGCCCGATAAATCGCATTTTCCCGGGAAAGGCCGGAACGCCGTCAGCGGTCAAATCGCATTCGGTGTTGATTCCGAGCTCTTCGATGAGCAGGCTTTCGTCCTGCGAGTTCAATTCGCCGGAGCGGTAGAGCAGACCATAACGCACCTTGCCGCCGTCACAGGCCCATCCGCCGAGGTCGCGCATATTGGCGGTCTTTGAGTTGATCCACCGCACCTGGTCGAGCGGCGTCAGTGTTCCCGCCGCATTTGCCGTTGCAAACGGTGTGTTGGCATTTGGAACCTCGTTGTAAAAGATCTCGCCGTCCACGGTGACGCCCGCTGGCTTCGTGTTGGTCGCCGGGACGGTAGGCGTCGGGGCATAGTTGTTGATCTCCGTCTCGGTGTAGGCCGCGCCGGTGTAGTCCACCTGCGCAAGATAGTTCCGGACTGCTTCGGAATCTTGATGCCAGGAAACGGCTTCGACTGTCGTAATCCCAGCGATTTCGGTCGCCATCTGCGTCGGGGTGAGAGGTGCGGAACCACCAGTTTTCCCACGAATTGCATTGGCGATCGCTGTCAGAGAGGAGTCTTGAATCAGATATTCAGACATTCAATCCACCTCCGTCAAAAGCTGTTGGATTCCGCAGAGGGAACCGTGACCGCCGCCCACGCTCCAGAGACAACACGGAGAAACTTATCATTATCCGAAGCAGTGACACCTGGGAGAAGTTTTGCCGCTGTAATTGTATCGAGTGTAGACTTGTTGCTATGAGTATGCCTTGCCGCCGTATTAGCAGCAATCTCATTTGACGGAACAGTAGGAATAACCGTGCTATCCGGTAAAGCCCCCACGTCACTAGCACCGAGGACAACCGCCCCGGTCTGTCCGTTGACGGAAGATACTGCACCGCCGCCGAGTTTTGCCGCGATTGCGGCTTCCATAAGGTTCATGGTTTTGCCCCCTTTCAGGTCGCTTCGGCCCAGGTTCCGTCGGAACCCTTGACGTACAGCTTCCCGTCGTCGAGGCAGTAGAGCATCGAACCTTCGACCCAGCGGCCCGCCTCGTCGCTTTGCAGGTCGGCGGCGGCTTCGCAGATGCCGTCAAAGAGGTTCGTCACCGCCGACCTGCCCTGGAGTTCCCTTCTGATGATTGCCATATAAAAAACCTCTCTTTCAAGTGAA
>CAJGCA010000117.1 GCA_904501705.1 Clostridiaceae bacterium
CGTGTTCTCGATGTTCTTGCGAGCGACCAGCTCATCGATATAGTTGTCGTCGAGCTGTGATTTCTCCGCCCGCTCGGCATCGCGGATGCTGTCCTCATAGATTCCCTTCTGTTGTGCGACGCTCGTATCGACCTGCTGATTGAATGTCTCGACGTTGCCCTTCATCGTCGCCTCTTTGACGGCGCGGGCGTCTTCCGTATCTTGATTAAGCGCGGCGAGCTTTTCCTTCACCAGCTCGTCGACTGTTTTCCTTGCCATTAGCGGATCACTCCTTGAATAGAATAATTGAGCCCGATACCCTCGACCGCCATCGCCCCATCGCTGTCAAAGCGCAAACCAAACAGCCGCGCGCGGTTGACATTCGGTGTGATGCGGTAACTGCGGATATACCCCGCGTCATACAGCTCGCCGTCCTCGGTCGGCTCGATGCGGTAGGCATCCTCGAACACGGCATCGTCAAACAAATAGGAGAGGTGTACGCAACTGTTCGGCACACCGCCGACACGAACATACATCTCGCGGACGGCCTTGAGCTTGTCCCCGCGCCCGAAATCAAACAGCTTCGTCGTAAAGCTGCAAGGTATCGGCTCGCCGTCATCGTCCTCACCGTCGAGGGTGTATTCGCGATTGGATACGTCGTTTGCCATCAAACGAATCTCGTCGCCCGTCGACACCGCCGCCCAAAATCGTTCTCCGTCTTTGCCGAGCTTCCAAATGTACCACGGTAGCGCGCGATTCGCCTTCTTCTCGCTGGCATAATAGGCGAAGCTCTGGAATGCCGAGTTGCCGACGTCCAGCAGATACGCCGTACCGTCGGGCAGAATCAGCATATAGTGTCCCTTATACTCCGTTGCCACCGCCGCCTTCAGCTCGTCGGCGGTGTGCCGCTCGAGATCGCAGCGGATGAGCGCGGTGATGTCCCGCACGTTGCGCTCGCTGTACTGGTTAACACTCGGCAGCATATACACGTGCGCGTCGCTCGTCGCCCACACGAGGCGGTTGTTCACCAGACGGATGGTGTCTGGGCAGTCGCACCCGATCGTCGGATGCAGCGGCGTGAGGGGGAACTGCGCCGTCAGCGCCGCAATGTCCTGTACTGCACCGCTGATCAGATCGTCCTTCGTGATGGTGTTGCCCGCTACGTACTGTGAACAGTAAAGCTGCCGCTCCTTGAAGATAATCAACAGCTCCCCTTGCTGGCCGAAAGCGGTGACCCGCTGATCCGCGTCGCCGACGTAGAAATAGTTGTTTTCAGGGAAATACAACGGATTATTGACGTCGCTCCAGTGTACTAGGTGCGGCTTGTCAGGATTGCCGGCGACGAACAGTCGCGTACCGTTATCAAGGCCGCTGCGCGTGCCGCCAAACCACGTCGCCTGTGTCATTCGGCAGATGGTCTCCCTTTGTCCCTCCTGCGCCTTGCTTGCGGTGACGACGAGGTTATTTGTGGTCACCGTGGGCAATGGCCAATACGACTCGTACTCCGCGACCCTGTCACAAGCTCTTATTGACAACTGGTAATTTGACCAATCGAAGTATACGTAGATGGAGCTCGTGCTCTCACCCTCATTGAAATCTTCTTCACCGTCCCGACATATCTCAGCAAAGGCGATGCCAGTGATTCTGGTCGTTGCTACATTACCGGTGGACGGCGGCTTGATTACCCCTGAAACCGTACGCGTGGTTTTGTCCTTCTTGTTGTAAAGAGTGATCGATACTGTCACCGGCGCTTTATCCAGTGCCTCAGTTGGAATGAAGAAGGTTTCCTGCTTGCCGTCTGTCGAAAACGAGCATTTGAACTCCGACGTCAGCATATTAAAACCTTCATACGTGATGTTGCTTGCCGACCCATCCTCATTGCGCCGCTCCACCGTCACGTGCGGGACGTAGGGGTCGGCCTCAACCGTATTGCCACCTGCCGACGCGCGGCGAATCTTCCCGTCGCCAGTAAAGATTACGTACGGTTTTTCATCATCAACGCGCACACCCAGCGCGGACTTATGTTTCGCAGACTCGTCGATCGTGAACATCCCGAGTGTGCTTTTCCCTCGTGTAGAAAACGTGTCCGCTTGCACCTCGATATGGTCCTCGGAACCGTCAACAACACAGAAGACGATCTCCTCACGCTCGCTGATGCGGCTCTTGTTGAGGACGCGGCTTGAAAAGTCCCCGCCGCCGACCTCTTTAAACCCGGGACGAGTACGTAGCACACCTTGATGCCACCACATATTATTGACAGCGGTGAGCTGATTGTCCTCCACCTGCGTCGGCAGGTCGGAAAGGTTGACACCACCGCTTAACTGCGGAATCTCAACGCGGTATTGTGCACCGCCCTTCATCATCGGAAATCGCATACTCCTCTCCCCTTATTGTGTCATTCCCTGCATCTGTTGCAGTGCCTGCTGTTGCTGCTCAGGCGACATCCGCGCCCACAACGCCTGCTCCTCAGGTGGCAACTGCGCAACCAACTCCTCGACCGTCATCTCACCGTCGGTCGTGGTTGAGGGGTTGCCCTCCGGCGCAGCAGGCGTCTGCGTCCGTGCGCGATAATCACGCAGCAGTCCTTCGAGATC
>CAJGCA010000118.1 GCA_904501705.1 Clostridiaceae bacterium
AAAATCACAGATTTTTGCCACCTCCCTCATCAGAGGGAGGCAAGTCATAAAAAAGTTTCATCTTCTCCTCTTTTTAAGATGTTATTTTCATCGCTAAAGCTTTTTTGAACCACGCGACTATCGCGTGGTTTTCGTTTACAATGCGCGGCACACCGTATGGACGGTGTGCCGTATATTTTTTCTCCTCATGCGCACAATAAGCGCGAGGTGAAAACAATGCAAGATAACGAGAAGAAGAAAATCCTCCGCTCAATGAAACCGGACGAGGCCGTACCGGGCGAACCCATCGACGTGGTCGATATCATCAACAAATACGGCACCTACGAGGTGCAGGACACCACCGACACCGATAATGTATTCCCGCTCATCGGTCCCTTCGGCGCCGGCGTCAACGGCGTGACACTGCCAAGCATCCCCGACGCAATCAAAGAAAAGTACCGTTCGCCCAAAGACGGCGAATAAACAAAAAACGCACCTGTAAAGGCCATTGCCATTACAGATGCGTTTTCGCTGTTATTTCTCACAAAGGCGACGTAGCCAGTCAAGCGTTAAGGCGGGCCACTGCTCGCAGCCGTCCATTCCCTTCGCCAGCCCGACACCGTGACGGCCGTACTGTGTGATAAACGCCTCAGTGGGGATATTGTTCGTCTGCAACGCCTCCAACATACGGAAGCTGTTCTGTACCGGCACCGACCCATCCTCCATCGTGTGGAACAGGAAGCACGGGCAGGTGTCCTCACTCACGTTTTTCTCCACGCTGAACGCCTCGCGCAGCTCATCCGCACGCTCACCGAGCAGATTCTTAAAGCTGCCGGGATGCGCGATCGCGGGATCGGAGGAAATGACGGAATAGCACAGCACCGCGCCGTTCGGGCGAGCGTTCACATCATCGAGCTCATCCCCCACGCGGCAGATATCCTCCATCGTCGCCACACAGCCTGCCAAATGCCCGCCCGCGGAGAAACCGATGACAAACACCTTATCGGGATCAACGCCCCAGTCGTCCGCGTGTAAACGCACAAGCTTTACAGCACGCTGCGCATCCATCAGCGGTGCGGGGTGGCGATTCGGCGCCACACGGTAGTGCACCACGAACGCATTAAACCCGTTTTCATAATAAAACTGCGCGACGTCGCCGCCTTCGTGCGCCGCACGATGCGAATAAGCCCCGCCGGGATACACCACCATAGCGGGATGAATCCCCTCTTCGTGTATGTAAGCCGTTACATTATTCGGACACTCCGCGCCTTCACAATAAGCCGGGATGTCTTTTTCCCACAACGGAATCTCTTTTATCATTGTTGCACCTCTTACTTTACATATTTCTCAGCCGCTCAGCGATCGCCAACAGCTTTTCTGCACCGACCTCGTCACCCGCGTGATGCAATCCTGCGGCACGGCGAGTCAGATGCTCCGCCATCATCTCGCGGTAGGGTCTCCCCTCTTCATCAGCAAAGAAGCCCGCATAAAATACGAACTCGTCCGTCTCGGGCTCGGCGGCAGTATGCGCCGCCGTCATGACGGGATACAGCCGATGCCCATCCCGCACAAGACGCTCTTCGGTGATGACAAATCCGTTTGTCATCAACCATCGACGCAGCTCTTCCGCCCGCGTCATCGGCTGCAGAACGAGCTGTAAGCGTGCATCCTTTACCCAGTCGGCGGCGGACAGGATCTCGACGATAGTCTCGCCGCCCATCCCTGCGATAACGATGTCGTCCGCCTCCTCCGCCGCAACGGGTGCCAGCCCGTCACCGAGCCGCAGGGCGATCGCGTCGGTCAGCCCCGCCTCGGTCACGGTGCGGCGGGCAGCCTCCAGCGGACCCGAGCGGATATCCGCCGCGATGCCGCCGGGAGATATCCCCGCCTGCACCAGATGCACGGGCAGATAGGCGTGATCCGTGCCGATATCCGCCACGCGGCTGCCGCGGCGCACCATCGACGCGACCATGGACAGCCGTTTATCCAAACTTACCATACTACTCCTCTTTAGCAATATATCCACCGACGTTCTGTCGGTGGATATATTATAACCCTATTAGT
This sequence comes from Clostridiaceae bacterium, assembly GCA_904501705.1. GTDB lineage: Bacteria > Bacillota > Clostridia > Oscillospirales > Acutalibacteraceae > UBA5905. The sequence continues at coordinate 2,044 of CAJGCA010000118.1, forward strand.
TGCCGAAGTGCTTATTCAGCTTCTCGACCAGGACGTTAACGTCCACGCCGTGAACGGCGCACGCCTGCTCGATGGACTCGCCACGGGCAGAGGGGCAGCCGAGACAGTGCATCCCCATCTCGAGGAAATAGGGCGCAGTGCTGCGGTCAGCATCCAGAATATCGCCGATCAGGCTCTGTTTGGTAACGATCATTGGTTTGACCACCTTTCTGTTTCACTTGATATTAGTATAGCCGTTCTTGCCCCAATGTGCAAGAACAAAATTTTGTCAGTCGTTCTTTTCCACACCAAGGATAACGTTCTCGCCGTTGACGTTCCACTCCTTGACGAAGCCGGCAGTCTCACCACACTTAAGTGCGGTCGCCATCACGTCACCAAGCACGCTGTCAGCGTTCTTCTCAAGGATCGTCTGCACCTTGTCGTTGCCGCTGGCATAGACGGTGATGCGATCCATCACCTCAAAGCCCGCCTCTTTACGCATCGTCTGAATCTTGCTGACGATCTCGCGCACAAAGCCCTCTTCGAT
>CAJGCA010000119.1 GCA_904501705.1 Clostridiaceae bacterium
AGCGCAGGCAACAGACGCACCTTATCCTTCGCCTTGATGACCAGCACGCCGCGTTCCATACAGCGGCGGATGACCTCGCCTGCGTCCTTCTCGGTCTTAATGCCAATCATCAGACCCATCCCCGATACACCGACAACGCCTTTTGCGCCATCAAGGGCATCGAAGATCATCGCCGAGCGCTCACGCACACCTGCGAGGGTGTCCTCGTCCAGACGGGAAAGAATGTTGAGCGCACCGGCACAACAAACGGGATTGCCGCCGAAGGTAGAGCCGTGCGAACCGGGGGTAAGGGTGTCCTGCACCTTCTCCCCGAGCAAGGTCGCACCGAGCGGCAGACCACCGGCGAGCCCCTTTGCCGTGGACACGATATCGGGCTGAATGTCATAGTTCATATAGCCGTAGAGTTTGCCGCTGCGGCCGTTGCCGACCTGCACCTCGTCGGTGATGAGCAGAATATCCTGCTGGGCGGCGAGCTTGGCCACTGCGCTGACGAACTCTTTGTCGAGCGGCATCACGCCACCCTCGCCCTGCACCACTTCCATCATAATCGCGGCGCATTTATACTGCTCTGTCAAGGTTTTTACCGCTGCAAAGTCATTCGCCTTTGCATACACAAAACCCTCGGTCAAGGGGGTGAAATCTTCGTGGAACACCGCCTGACCCGTCGCCGCCAGCGTGGTGACGGTGCGGCCGTGGAAGCTGTTCTCCAGCGTGATAATGGTATAGTAGTCCTTGCCCTTTTTGTCGGCGGCGTATTTGCGCGCAACCTTGATGGCGCACTCGTTCGCCTCTGCGCCCGAGTTAGAGAAAAACACCTTCTTCATCCCCGTGCGCTCGCACAAAGTCTGCGCGAGTTTGGCACACGGGTCGGTGTAGTATAAGTTGGATATGTGCTGCAGCGTGCCGAGCTGTGCGCTCACCGCCGCCGCCCATTCCTCGTCCGCGATACCGAAGGTGTTGACCGCGATACCCGTGGACAGGTCGATGTATTCCTTGCCCTCATCATCCCACACGAGCGAGCCCTTTCCGCGCACAATGTTCAGCGGAAAGCGCGCATAGGTGTTGGCGATATAGGTGCTGTCGAGATGTTTTGTATCCATTGTATCACCCTACCCTAACCATCGTACCTGCGCCTTCATCGGTCAGCAACTCCATCAGAATGGAGTGGGACACGCGGCCGTCCATAATAATAACGTTTTCCACGCCTTTTTCCAGCGCCTCAATGCAGCAGTCCACCTTGGGAATCATACCGCCCGAGATAACGCCCTCGTCATACAGCGCCTTCGCCTCGGAGACGGTCAACTCGGGAATGAGGGTGGAAGGATCGTCCTTATCTCGCAAAATACCGGCAATATCGGTCATCATAATCAGACGCTCGGCGCCCAATGCGCCTGCAATATATGCCGCAGCGGTGTCGCCATTGATATTGTACGCGTTACCAGCGTGGTCACTCGCAACGGTGGAGATCACGGGGATGTAATTCTTCTCCAGCAGGTCGGTAATCGGCTGCGTACGAACCTTGGTGATCTCGCCGACGTAACCAAGTCGCTCGTCCTTCACCTGCGCCTCAAGGATGCCGCCGTCCATACCCGACAGGCCCACCGCGTGGCCACCCTTCATCTGTAAGAGCGTTACCAGCGATTTATTCACCTTGCCCGCAAGCACCATCTGCACGATGTCCACCGTCTCTTTATCGGTTACGCGCAGACCGTCCACAAACACGGCTTCCTTGCCGAGCTTCTTCATCGTCTCGCTGATTTCTGGGCCGCCGCCGTGCACCAGCACGACCTTAACGCCGATGAGCCACAGCAGAACGATATCCTCCATCACCTGCTGCTTTAATTGTTCGTTGACCATCGCGTTGCCGCCGTACTTGACGACGACGATCTTGCCGTTATACCGCTTGATATACGGCAGCGCCTGTGTCAGTACCTCCGCACGCTGTGCGTTCGAAAAATCCATCATAGTTCCCTCCGATAAAAGGCTATCCGACGGAAGCAAAATCGCTCCCGTCGGTCTTATAGCAGTCTGTTATGTACGATAATCTCCGTTGATCTTCACATAGTCGTAGGTCAAATCGCAACCCCACGCAGTGGAGGATGCGTCGCCGCTGTTGAGGTCGACAAGAATCTCGATCTCGCTTTCCAGCAGGATCTCCTTCGCCTTCTCCTCCGAGAAGTCAACACCTGCACCGTTCTTGCACACCGCGATGGTGCCTTTGGCGGACTTAAACGCGACGTCAATTTTGCTGACGTCCACCGCCGCGCCGCTGTAACCGATGGCGCACAGCACGCGGCCCCAGTTGGCATCCGCGCCGAACATCGCCGCCTTAGTCAGCGAGGAGCAGATGACGCTCTTCGCCACTGTCTTGGCGGTGGGCAGGTCGGCGGCACCGCTGACCTTACAT
>CAJGCA010000120.1 GCA_904501705.1 Clostridiaceae bacterium
CACTCCCGACAGCATTATCGCGATGCGCCCTCTGCAAAAAGGGGTCATCGCGGAATATGCGCTCGCCGAGCAGATGTTGTCGTATCTTCTGCGGCAGGTGTGCTCAAATCGCATCGCGAAGCCCTGCGTCGCGGTGAGCATCGCGGAGAAGATCACCGAGGTGGAGCGCCGCTCCTTCATTGAGGCGGTGTATGCCGCGGGCGCGCGCAAGGTGACGCTGGTCCCCCAGACGGTGGCCGCGGCGATCGGCGCGGGTCTGGACGTCAGCCTGCCGCGCGGGCAGATGATCATTAATTTCGGCGGCGGCACGACGGATGTGTCGGTGCTGTCGCTCAAAGGTCTGGCGGTGTCCGATTCCGCCCGCATGGCGGGTGACGCGGTGGATGAGGCGATCGCTCGTTACGTCCGTACGCGCTACGGGCTTCTCATCAGCGACCGTATGGCGGAGCAGATCAAGATCACCATCGGCGGAGCACTGCCGCGCGCCGACGTGGTCACCATGGTTGCGAAGGGACGGGACACCCTCACGGGTCTACCCCGTGTGCAGACGGTCAACTCCGAGGAGATCATCGAGGCGATGGCACCGACGGTCGCCGAGGCGGTCGGTATCATCCAGCAGGTGCTGGAGGTTACCCCGCCCGAGCTTGCGGGCGACATCATCGAGCAGGGGATGTGCCTGACGGGCGGGATGGCGCAGCTGCGCGATCTGCCCGCGTATCTGACTAAGATCACTGGACTGCCCTGCTACGTGCCCGAAGATCCCGCCCTGTGTGCGGCGATCGGTGCGGGGCTGGCACTGCAGTATACCGCGTCCTTCTCCGAGGTGTACGACCTGAGCAATTTTTCCTACCGTTTGTCTGGCAATGTGACAAACTAAACGCTTTACACAAGACGAATCAATGACCAAAGCCACTGTACGAGCCGTACAGTGGCTTTGTTATGCGGTTTTGCGCGTTTTGGTGAATTTTCTTCTCTCTTTTCAATTTACTTTAGACACAAGATATTGTGGTTTGAAAAATAAATTTTGCTTTTTTCAATCAATATATTGACAGAAGCTCGAATAGCATGCTATAATATAATTCGTAACGATTAAAATGCGAGAGAGAGGACATAAAAACTATGAAGATCATCAAACGCGACGGTTCGGAGATGGAATTCGACCGGTCGAAAATAGAAATGGCTATCCTCAAAGCAAATGAGAGTGTCAGCGGGGATGATCGCGTGATCCCCGAGCAGGCGCGGATGATCGCCTGCACGGTCGAGCAGTATTGCTGCGGTCTTAAGCGCGCGATGAGCGTCGAGGAGATCCAGGACCAGGTGGAGAATCACCTGATGGCACTGGGCAAGTATAACCTCGCGCGCCGCTACATCACCTACCGCTATACCCACGCCCTGATGCGTAAATCCAATACCACCGATAAGCAGATCCTCAGCCTCATTGAGTGCAACAACGAGGAGGTCAAGCAGGAGAACGCCAACAAGAACCCCACCGTCAACAGCGTCCAGCGTGACTATATGGCGGGCGAGGTCAGCAAGGATATCACCAAGCGTATTCTGCTGCCGCAGGAGATCGTCGAGGCGCACGATGCGGGTCTTATTCATTTCCACGACGCGGACTATTTCGCGCAGCACATGCACAACTGCGATCTGGTCAACCTCGAGGATATGCTGCAGAACGGCACCGTCATCAGCGGCACGCGCATCGAGCGTCCGCATTCCTTCTCGACGGCGTGCAACATCGCGACGCAGATCATCGCGCAGGTTGCATCCAACCAGTACGGCGGTCAGAGCATCAGCTTGACCCATCTTGCGCCTTTCGTGCAGGTCAGCCGCGATAAGATCCGTGCGGATCTGCTCGCCGGTTTTGAGGAAGTGGGCGAGACGATTAAGCCCGAGAGCCTCGAGAAGCTCGTCGAGCGCCGTCTGCGCGAGGAGATCCGCAAGGGCGTGCAGACCATCCAGTATCAGGTCGTTACCCTGATGACCACGAATGGTCAGGCACCCTTTGTTACCGTCTTTATGTACCTCAACGAGGCGAAGAACGAGCAGGAGAAGAAGGATCTCGCGCTGATTATTGAGGAGACCCTCAAGCAGCGCTACAAGGGCGTTAAGAATGAGGAAGGCGTGTGGATCACCCCCGCGTTCCCGAAACTCATTTACGTGCTCGAGGAGGATAACATCCACGAGGGCAGCCCCTACTACGAGCTGACCAAGCTCGCAGCGAAGTGTACCGCTCGCCGTATGGTGCCCGATTACATCAGCGAGAAGATTATGCTGCAGAACAAGGTCGACAAGAACGGTGAGGGCCACTGCTACACCTGTATGGGTTGCCGCAGCTTCCTGACCCCCTACGTCGACGAGGAGGGCAAGCCGAAGTATTACGG
>CAJGCA010000121.1 GCA_904501705.1 Clostridiaceae bacterium
AAGCTCGAGGTTGCAGGCATCCGCCACGGCGAGGTCGTAGTTTTTCAGCTCGTCAAAAAAGTTCATATCCGTATCTCCTTATTAGTGATGGAACAGACGCATACCGGTAAACGCCATCGCCATACCGTACTTATTGCAGCACTCGATGACCACGTCGTCGCGGATGGAGCCGCCCGGCTCGGCGATGTACTTGACACCGCTCTTCTTGGCGCGCTCGATGTTGTCGCTGAACGGGAAGAACGCGTCACTGCCGAGCGCCACGCCGTCGATGGTGTCGAGATACGCACGCTGCTCAGCGGCGGTAAAGGGTGCGGGCTGGGCGGTAAAGTATTTCTGCCAGTTGCCGTCGGCACACACGTCCTCTTCGTTCTGGTTAATGTAGCCGTCGATGACGTTATCGCGATCAGGACGGCCGAGAGTGTCCTTGAAGGGCAGGTTCAGCACCTTCTCGTGCTGGCGCAGGAACCAGGTATCCGCCTTGGTGCCCGCCAGACGGGTGCAGTGAATACGCGACTGCTGACCCGCACCGACGCCGATCGCCTGACCGTCTACCGCGTAGCACACGGAGTTGGACTGGGTGTATTTGAGCGTAATGAGCGCGATAATGAGGTCGCGCACCGCACTCTCGGGCAGATCCTTGTTGTCGGTAACGATATTGCTAAGCAGCTCGCGATTGATTTCAAAGTTGTTGCGCCCCTGCTCAAAGGTGATGCCGAACACCTGCTTGCGCTCGATCTCCTCGGGCACGAAATCGGGGGCGATCTTCACAATGTTGTAGGAGCCTTTGCGCTTGGATTTGAGGATCTCGAGCGCCTCGGGCTCGTAGCCGGGGGCGATGACACCGTCAGAGACCTCGCGCTTGATCATCAAGGCGGTGGTCACGTCGCACACGTCGGACAGCGCGACCCAGTCACCGAAAGAGCACATACGGTCGGTGCCGCGCGCACGCGCATAGGCGCAAGCGAGCGGGGACTCGTCGAGTCCCTCAATGTCGTCGACGAAGCACGCCTTTTTGAGCGTATCGGACAGCGGCACGCCCACCGCCGCGGAGGTGGGGCTTACGTGCTTAAAGGACGTCACAGCGGGCAGACCAAGGGCTTCTTTCAGCTCCTTGACGAGCTGCCAGCTGTTGAACGCATCCAAAAAGTTGATGTAGCCGGGGCGACCGTTGAGAATTTCAATCGGCAGGTCGCTGCCGTCGTTCATAAAGATCTTGGACGGCTTCTGGTTGGGGTTACAGCCGTATTTCAGTTCGAATTCTTTCATCACGATCACTCCTTACTGGTTTTTGTTGACAATACGGGTCTCGGTCTCGCCCGTGGCGATGTCGATATAACGCACGAACAAGGATACCTTGTTGTCCTCGTTGAGGTTTGTCCAAAGGATATCGGTCAGCTCATCGATACCAACGTTCGGCAGCGTGAGCGTCTTAGGCTCACCCTCGAAGGAGGGCAGCGGATCGCCGTCGCCGTTGTAGGTGTGGATGAATTTCGCACGACCCGCGATCGGGTTGGAATACGCATAAGTAAAACGCTCGCAGGAGGAGTCGTCCCCCTCGGCGCTCTTGAGGATGGACATCGCGAAATGCATCCCGTCGCTCTCGCGGCGGATGATGCCCGAAATGCGGGGGGTGAAGTTCGGCTTGTCGTCCTCGAACTCACGGGTGCGCAGAGCCTGCTCAAAGGTCATCTGCTTATCCATCAGATCGTAGATGGTGTCGGTCTGATCACCGTTGGTGACGATGGTCTTGTTGCCGAGCACCCGCACGGGATAGTAGATGATGAGGTGGGGATCCACCATCTTAGACTCGTCAAACGCCTTGGTGCGCATCGCGTCGCCCTCGGCGACGAACACACGGTTGCGGCTGTTGACACTGCGACCCATAATGAAATACGCGGTAATCGCCTTCTTGCCGTCGGCGGATTTACCGATCATAATACCTCTGCCGTGGTAAGCAAGAGAATTCAGTTCTTGTTCGATGGTAGAGATTTTCATATCATTCACCCTCACTTGTGTTTTATTTTATCAGTTCTGCCGAGACCATCTCGACCGCGGCAGGGAGCAGTTTCCATTCTGCCTGCTCCATCACGCGCTTTTGCAGAATTTCGGGGGTATCCCCGTCCTGCACCTCAACCGCCTTTTGCAGGATGATCTCGCCGCCGTCGGGGATCTCGTTGACGAAATGCACCGTCGCACCCGTCACCTTAACGCCCTTGGCGAGTGCCGCCTCGTGCACGTGCAAGCCGTAGAAGCCCTGTCCACAGAAGGACGGGATAAGCGACGGATGCACGTTGAGGATGCGGCGATCGTAGCG
>CAJGCA010000122.1 GCA_904501705.1 Clostridiaceae bacterium
ATCTTATCGCGGAATTTCGGCGCGAGGTTGGCGATGGAGATGCCGTCCTCTTTCGCCGTGGTCTGTCCCTGCCCCTTGCGGGTGACGGTGTAGGAGGTCAGGCGGGCACTCGTCGTGCCCTCCAGCAGATCGGACATGCCGATGCCGAACTCCTGCGCACAGTTATGAATGAAGGAGAAGGGGAAATCCAGTTCGCCCGCTTCTAATTTGACATATTCCTCGACGCTGACTTCGGTCTTCTCAGCCATCTGCTCGACGGTGTAGCCTGCAATTTCGCGCATTTCCCGAATTCGTCGGGCCACCTCGAAAAGCTTGTCAGTCGTTACGTTTGCCATGTCAATGCCTCCTTTGATAAATGATATTAAAAATAAAAAACACTCGTCTCAAAACTTGAGACGAGTGTGTATAAACACATCCGCGGTACCACTCAAATTGTCGCCAAAAGCGACCGCTCTTCGGCGTCTGTCAACGCCATAGGCTTTTACGCAGCCATCACGGGGGCTTCTACTGGGGCGAGGTGCCTATTCAAAGCTCCGGCTCAGAAGGGATGGGCTGTTTTGCACACTTGTTATCGGTTTACACCAACCACCGACTCTCTGTGAACGCCTGTACAAAGCCGTCTTCGTCATTGCCTTTTTATTCACTTGAATGTGCTCATTATAGCACTCCGTACGGATTTGTCAAGAGGTTTTTGAGTTTTTTGCTTAAATTTGCGGTTTACTTTTTTGGAATGGTGTGATACGATATAAACACTGTTATGCCCATTATATGAAAACGGGAGACAATTGGTTTATGCGAGCGATTTCTATCGAACAGGTGCTGTGTGCGGCTGCGCAGTTTGATCTCGGCGGCATCATCGTCGGCTGCAATATTTACGGCAGCGGGCACATCAACGGCACAAATCTCATTACGGTGCAGACGCCTCAGGGCAGCACCAAGCGGTATATTTTACAGACCATCAACGGCGATGTGTTCCCGAATCCCGAGCAGGTCATTGAGAATATTGCCAAGGTGACGGAGTTTCTGCATAAAAAAGGACTCAGCGGTCGTCGTGTGCTGAATATAATCCCCACGCGCGACGGGCATTTGCGGTATTGGGATACGAGCGGGCTTTGTTTCCGTATGTACGATTTCATTGAGAGTTCGGTCTGCCTTGATAAGGCGGAGAGCCCCGAGGTCTTCTACCAGAGCGGTTTTGCGTTCGGCGAGTTTCAGCGATACCTGACGGATTTTCCCGTTGACGAGCTGCACGAGACGCTGGCCGACTTCCACAATACGCCGAAACGGTTTGAAGATTTTCTTTCGGCGGTGGAACAGGATCGCTTCGGTCGAGTATCGATGGTGCAGAAGGAGATCGACTTTGTGCACAAGCGCATGGCATTCTGCTCGGTGCTGGTCAATGCGCACGCGCAGGGTCGTCTACCCCTGCGCGTAACGCACAATGATACGAAGCTCAATAACGTGATGCTGGATGAAAAGTCGCGCAAGGCGCTGTGTGTCATCGATCTCGACACGGTAATGCCCGGTTTCTCGGTTAATGATTTCGGTGATGCGATCCGCTTCGGTGCGAACACCGCCGCCGAGGACGAGCGCGATCTGTCCAAGGTCTCGCTGGATATGGAGTTGTTCGAGGCGTATACCAAGGGTTTCCTTAAGGGCTGCGACGGCATCCTCGGCAATGAGGAGATCCGCTTGCTGCCCGAGGGTGCAAAGATGATGACCCTTGAGTGCGGTATGCGTTTCCTCACAGACTATCTGCAGGGTGATACTTATTTCAAGACCGCTTATGAGGGCCATAACCTTGACCGTTGCCGTGCACAGTTCAGACTCGTCGAGTGTATGGAAGAGCACTGGCGGGATATGAAGAATTGTGTAGAAAAATACATACAGAAATAACGCACAAAGCCCCGACCTTTCGGCCGGGGCTTTTCTTTTAATCCTCTATCCGTAGTCGCTTGGCGAGGGTGGTGTCGGGGTTAACGTAGGCGGTGCGGTTGTCGGTGTAGATGACCATACCGGGCTTGGCACCCGCGGGTTTCTTAACAAACCGCGCGGGGACATAGTCCACCGGTACCTGCGCGGAATCCGCCGCCTTGGAATGGGTAGCGGCGAGGATCGCTGCCTGCTCGAGCGTGCGGTCGGGCGGGATCTGACCCTCGCACAGTACGATGACATGCGATCCGGGGATGTTTTTGGTGTGCAGCCAGATATCGCTGCCCTTCGCCGTGCGCAGGGTCAGGCGATCGTTCTCGAGATTGTTGCGCCCGACGAG
>CAJGCA010000123.1 GCA_904501705.1 Clostridiaceae bacterium
GCGGCGGGCACGGTGCGACTGACCGATCCCGCGGCACGCATCGATGTCGGTGCGATCGCCAAGGGATACGCCGTCGAGCAGGTCGCTCGCTATGCCGAGCAGGAGCTCGGGTGGTCGTCGGCGCTCATCAGCGTCGGCGGCAATATCCGTGCCATCGGCGGCAAGGGCGGGGCGGGCAGCGATACCCCATTTACCGTCGGCATTCAGAACCCTGATACCGCTTCTGCCAAGACCTATCTGACGACGGTGAACATCACCGATATAGCGGTGGTGACGAGTGGGGACTATCAGCGGTATTATACCGTGAACGGCAAAAATTACGCCCACATCATCGACCCCGACACCCTGCACCCCGCCGCTTTCGTGCGGGCGGTGACGGTGGTGTGCGCGGACAGCGGGCTGGCGGATGTGCTGTCGACAGCGCTGTTTTGCCTGCCGCCCGCGCAGGGCGAGGCTCTGCTCAGCGAGTTCCCGAACGCCCACGCGGTGTGGGTGCTGACCGACGGGAGTCAGCGGTATTCTGAGGGATTTACTGCTTATATGGGAGAATCGGTATGAAGAAGAAACAAGATCTCCGCTATCGCGGCTCGCGTCGCCTGCTCGCCACGCTGCTGATGCTGGCGGTGTCGGTCGGGACGGTGTTTGCCGCCGAGGAGTGGTACAACGCCGCCCGCGCGGACTATCTCACCCCCGCCGAGGGGGTGACGGTGCCGCTGTCGGTGGCGCGGGCTATTCCGCTCACCGCACAGGAGAAGCAAGCTTACCGCGTGGAGACCGCCGCACAGGCGGAAGATGTCGCGGGGCAGGTGACGGGTTATCTCATCATCACCACCGTGCGCGGGTATAAGTCCGATATCCGTGTGCAGTCGACTTTCGCTGCCGACGGGGAGACCCTTGCGGGTATCCGCGTGCTGTCGCAGAACGAGACGGAATACCTCGGCACCCGCGTTGAATCGGTGGATTTTACCTCGCTGTTTGCGGGGCGGCTCGCACCGATGAAACTGTGGGGCACCGCGACAAAAGGCTCGCCGATCGACGCTATTTCCGGCTCGACGGTGTCGTCGCAGGCGGTGGTGGACGCCGTCAACCACGCGTACGCGTATTTGCAATCTCGGGCAGCCTAAAGCTGCTCTACATAACGGAGGATTTATGAAACAGACACCCCGCTGCTTGCTCTTTAAGACTGCCGATCTTGTTTTGGTCGGCGGTCTGTTGGCCGTGGCGGCGGTGCTGTTTTTGGTGCTTGGACGATGGTCGGCGCAAGGGCGCACCGTCGAGGTGCAGGTGGACGGCAAGACGATTGCCACCCTGCCGCTGGATATCGACACGACCTATATCATCGACGGCGTCGACGGTGGGCACAACACCCTCGTGATCGCCGACGGCAAGGCGACCGTGACCGAGGCGACCTGCCCCGACGGTGTGTGTGTGCGCCATCGGGCGATCGACCGCGCGGGGCAGAGCATTATCTGCCTGCCGAATAAGGTTGTGGTGAAAGTGGTCGGCGAGCCGATCGTGGATGCGGAGGCGGGATGATGAATGTGAAACGAAAAACCGCCCTCTACGGGCTGATGGTCGCGCTGGCATTTATTTTCAGTTACGTCGAAACGCTGATTCTCGTAGTCGGCATCCCGGGCGTTAAGCTGGGGCTTGCCAATCTCGTGGTGCTCGTGACCTTAGTTCTTCTGCGCCCGCGGGATGCGCTGGCAATTTCCGTGTTGCGCATCCTGCTCGTCGGGTTTACCTTCGGCAGCCCCGCGAGTATGCTGTATAGCCTTGCGGGCGGACTTGTCAGTCTCGGGGTGATGATCCTGTGCCGCCGCACCGAGAAATTTTCCATCCTCGGGGTCAGTATTGCCGGCGGCGTGAGCCATAACCTCGCTCAGCTTGCGGTCGCGGCGGCGGTACTGCGCACGCCGCAGATCGTGTGGTATTTGCCCGTGCTGTTGTTGTCCGGCGTGCTGACGGGCGCGCTTATCGGCGTCGTTGCGCGGCTGTGCTTGCCGAAACTCAAAAGATTTGCCGAGTAAACACTTGAAATCCCGCCGCACCCGTGCTATACTTGTCAATTAAGAGGAATTACAACGCATAGGAGGAGCCCCGTTATGCTGGATATGAAATTTATTCGGGAAAATCCCGAGCTGGTCAAGGAAAACATCCGTAAAAAGTTTAAGGACGCGAAGCTGCCGCTGGTCGAC
>CAJGCA010000124.1 GCA_904501705.1 Clostridiaceae bacterium
GAGACCTACGCCAATGTGCTTAAGGTCAAGGACGACCTCATCCAGGAGAAAAACGCCCAGATCGCGGACAAGGACGAGCTCATCGACAAGCTCCACGAGGACATATCCTCCAGCCGTTCCCAGCGTCTCAAGCTGACCTCCTCGCTATTTATCCAGTCTTTGGTCGTGATCGCCTTGCTTGCGGCCTTGGTGGCATATATCGGCTTTGACATTGCCGGCGGCGGCTTCGGAATCGGAGGGGTTTGATATGCCGAAAAAGCGCAACACAAAACTACCCGCCATCAAGCAGCTCCCCAGCGGGGCGTATCACGCATCGGTATACAGCCACACCGATGCGGACGGCAAGCGGCATTATGAGTCCTTCACGGGGTTTGATTATAATCAGGTGATGTTGGAGGTGGCGCAGTTTAAAGCGGATAAGAAACGAGCCAAGGCAGATAAGAGCGCCGCCGTCCTCACTCTCGGCGAAGCCATGCTTGAATTTATCGAAACCCGCACAAAGGTTCTTGCCCCCGACACCTATCGATTGTACAAGGGATACACTCGGAATCATTTTAAAAACTTGCGCGATATCCCTATAGATGAGATCACGCAGGTGCAGATCCAAACCGAGATCAACATACTCACGGCCGATCACACGCCCAAAACCGTCAGCAACGTCCACGGCTTTATATCCTCTGTTTTTTCCGTGTATCGCCCTAATTTCGCCCTCAAAACCACACTCCCACAAGAAGAAAAAACTGAGATCGTTATTCCTACCGAGGAGGACATCGTCAAAATATTCGAGGCGTCCGCCGGATCTGTCCTTGAGATTCCTGTCCTTCTTGCTGCCTGCTGCGGAATGCGCCGCTCCGAGATATGCGCCCTTCGGTGGGAAAATATCGATTTTAAAAAGAACACGATCACTATTAAAAACGCGGTTGTCATAGACGAGGAAAACAAGTTTGTAAAAAAAACAACCAAGACCGTCTCTGGAACCCGCACGATCCGCATGTTTCCTCTCGTCAGCGATGCCCTAAAAGCGCATCGCGAAGCCAACCCGGAAACAAACGACTACATAACTCCGCGCCCCAACATTGTTAGCAACCAGTTTCCGCGCATACTTAAAAAGAACGGCATTCAGCATTATCGTTTTCACGATCTCCGTCACTATACCGTATCAGTCATGATCTCTCTTAACGTTCCCAACATGTACATCGCCGACTATATCGGGCACAAAGGTGAGGAGCTCATCAAAAAAGTCTACGGCCACATCATGGCCTCGAAAAAGTCATCTGTAGAAGACCAAATGCAGCAATATTTTTCATCTTTTGTGCGCAAATAATCCTTATGCAAAACGAAATGCAAAACGAATTTTATTTTTCTTTCTGTATCAATGTGTTTTCGTGTATAAAAACAGGTTCAAGTCCTGTTGCCCGTACCAATGCAAAAACCCTTGCCACGCAAGGGTTTTTGCATTTTTCATATGCGCATCAACGCTTTTTCGCTCCTTTTTTTCTTTGTTTTGTATGCCTACGCATACAAAAGTATGCCCTATCATACACCTTATGCAAAACGAAAATGCAAAACGAGCCCCCGCCCTCTATTGAGGACGGGGGCTTTTTCTCACACGATCCAATAACAATCCACAATCTCGTCGGTACAGTCCCAGATGTCCAGCACCTCCCCATAGATCGAGCACGTCAGATGGCCGTCCACTCGGATGATTAGTTTTTCGTCATCACGTCGCCGGGATAGCTCACCGACCGTTTCCTCACGGCGCGGCCGCCATGCCTCAAGGCCAAATATTTCTTCCAGCAGACGGTTGTAGCAGCACACGCACAGGGGTTCGCATCTCTCCCTCTCTGCGACGAGATGGATCAGCCTGTCCGCCGCGCTGTACCGTATACCAAGTGCCGTGCTGATCGCTCGGCAGACACAGTCCTCTTCTTCCCGCTTTTCGGGATTGCGGTTGTAATACCGCCACATGGTTACTCGTCCACGTCCGCGATGCAGAAGTAGTACATCGCCAGCTTGGCCGAGCCGTCGGGCGCGTCCTCGTCGTCCAGAAAGGCCTTGGCCATCTTGACGTAGAAGTCCGCCTCCTTCTCCGGCTCCCGGGAAATGTAGGGCTTGAGCACCTCGCAGTAGTCGCTGTAAAGCATGTTGGC
>CAJGCA010000125.1 GCA_904501705.1 Clostridiaceae bacterium
AATATCGGGCTGGCATCCTTTGACGAATGGAAGGAATACATCGAGGACAGTATCGACACATATCCCGACATCGTGACCTTCTCCGACCTTCAGGAGCTTCCGGCTCTGTCGCCCGAGATCATCCACGGCATACTCCGCAAGGGGCATAAAATGCTCATATCAGGCGCATCCAAGGCAGGAAAGAGCTTCCTGCTGATAGAACTTGCCATAAGCATCACAACAGGGCGGAAATGGCTCGGATTCCAGTGTGAAAAAGGTCGGGTGCTATATGTCAACCTTGAGGTCGATGGAGCGTCCTTCCTGCATCGTGTCAGGGACGTGCAGAAGATCATCGCACCGGGCGAACAGCTCCCTCTTGATGTGTGGAATCTGAGGGGAGAGCCTGCAGAGATCAACAGGCTTGCTCCGAGGTTAATCAGAAGAGCGCAGAACAAGCATTATGACCTCATCATCCTTGACCCTCTCTACAAGATCAACGAGGGCGAGGAGAACAGCGCAACGGACATGGCGAAATTCTTCAACCAACTCGACCGCATCTGCAAGCAGTTAGGCGTGTCGATCGCCTGCTGCCATCACCACTCAAAAGGGGCGCAAGGTGGCAAGTTTAGCATCGACAGGGCATCCGGCTCGGGTGTCTTTGCTCGTGATCCTGATGCGCTCCTGGATATGATCCGCATTGACCCAAGGGATGTAGACAAAGACCTGGAAGACGGTCAGACGGCTTGGAGGATATCTGCAACGCTCCGAGAGTTCCCCTCCCCGGATGACATCGATGTCATCTTTGACCATCCCATCCACCACATCACCGAGGACTTGAAGGAAGCCCTCCCGATGAGCGGAATGGGGGTGGATGTCAACTCACAGAGGGGGAATGCAGTGAAGGGCGACAAGGCGGAGAAGCGGTACACGAGGCTCAAGGGCTTCGTGCAGAACTGGGACGAGATAGACACTAGCATCAGCCATAACAAGTATCCCACCATTCAGGATGCGGTGGAGTATTTCAAGAATGACCAGGGATTCTCCGAGAGGACTATCCGCAGAGCCATCGAAAAGCATGACGATTTTGCGATTCAGGGCGGAGTTATTCTGCCAAAAACAAAATGACAGTGTGCAGAGTTCTGCCATTGTCAAACCCTATAGGGAATGGCGGCGACATTTTGTCGCCAAACCCTATAGGGAATGACAGATTGTCGCAATTCCCCTATATAGGGTTTTTGACAAAACCGGGGCGGGCGGGCAGCAGGACAAGCGCCTTGAAAGGCGGCGATTGTCCCTGCATCTGCCGCACGCTCGAAAAGGGAATGCGGAAGAAAAACGACAAAAAACGAAATGACAACCGAAAGGAGGAAAAATGAACAGCAGAGATAAAGGAAAAAGGGGCGAGCTGGAACTGGCAGGCAAACTCAGGTGTTACGGATTTGATGTGAGGAGAGGGCAGCAGTTCTGCGGTGCGAATGGTGATGCTGATGTGGTAGGTCTGCTCGGTATCCACATCGAATGCAAAAGGGTGGAGCACCTGAACCTCTATGACGCAATAAGCCAGGCAAAGTACGATGGAAAGATCGGAGAGCTTCCGGCAGTCTTCCACAGAAAAAATAATTGCAAGTGGTTAGTGACTATGGAGTTGGATGATTGGATGGAGATGTATCAGGAGTATTACAACGAACGCTACACGGAAGGAAAAAGCGATGACGAATAGAGAGAAATTCAAAGAGGTTTACGGATTCGAGCTGGACGGCAATCCCTGCGCAGCTCCCCAGAGCATCTGCAACGAGCAGACTTGCGAGCGGTGCCCCTTCTGGGGATGGTGGGATAAGGAGTACAAGGCTTGCTTCAGGTACGAGGAGAAGAAGGAGGAAAAGGCAATGACAAGGACAGAGGCAGAACTGGCAATCGTGGAGAAGCTCAAAGAGATCAAGGACATCGCCCTCAAGTACGACAGCGGCATCGAAAGGCTATCGATGTGGGTCACTCACTATGACGGCACGGATGACTATTTCGACAACGAGTGGGTGATTAACCTTCACTCCGACAACCACAGCCTTGATGTCTTCGTGCAGGGTGGCGAGGTGTACAGCACAAGGGCGCACAACAGGGGCGAGATCATCGCAGAGGGGGTGACAGTATGAGTTGGTTACACAAAGAGCG
>CAJGCA010000126.1 GCA_904501705.1 Clostridiaceae bacterium
AACAAAGTATTTGTCGTGACAAGCGGCGAATATTCAGACTACCGCATCGACCGCGTTTTCTCCACACGCAAGAAGGCGTTGGAATACCTCGACACGAAAGATGATGAATATACGCTGGAGGTGTTCGACCTCGACGAGCCTATCGAGCGCAAGACGCAGATATACGAAATCAGCTTTGAACTCGATAAGAAGAAGGTGTGGAACGTCAGAACGATAGGCGACGTTCGCTATAAGGACACGATACACATCGGCGGTCGCTACTTCAACAACCGCAAGACGCTCGACATCTACGTGGAGAGCGACAGCCGCAAACGTGCGCTGAAGATTGCATCGGAACGCTACGGAGCCATCATCGCAGGCGAGCAGACCATGTACCCATATCTGCGTGTCGGAGTGCTCAGGCATTACAGCAACATGTGCCCCGCCTTCTTTGACTTCAAGACGGGCGAAATGGTGCTGTTTGACAGTGAGGAGTTAGCCGTTGAACTGCCTGCCTTCATCAAAGTAAGGAAAGCAGAGCCGTTAAAGAAGCGGTAATTCTTCACTCTTCACTATTTGCAAATTTATCAAGAATTAGAGAACTATGACAAGAATCTCTACTAAGGACTGCGTGCCTGACTACTCGCTGCCGGAGACGGACTCGACGGAGGGGATGGCGGCTTACATCGTGGAGTGCAAGGTGGCCGGCATCGGCACGATGCTGGCGCATAAGATTGCACAGAGGTATGGGCGATTCGCCATCGAAAAGCTGTGTGATCCTGACTACGAGCGCATCGCCTACGACATCGACGGCATTGGTGAGCGCAAGGCTCTGGCATTGCATACGGCTTTCGTTGACAAGTTCGGGCCACAGGTGGAGGAGGCCCGTCGCAAGCGCGAGGAACAGCGCAGAGCCGCTGCTATCTTCTGGGGCGAGCTGAAGGTGTCGCCACGAATGCGTGATCGCATAGAGAACCGATTCGGAGAGAGTGCGGCCACGGTGCTGAAGGATAACCCCTACCGGCTGACGGAGATAGACGGCTTCGGCTTTCGGAGGGCTGACGAGGTGGCGGCACGATTCGGTATCACGGGCGAAGACCTGAGACGCATCAAGGCGGGCATCCGCTATGTGCTCGAAGAACAGGCACCGATGGAAGGCCATTGTTGTCTGCCCATCGAGGCGCTGACCGCCAAGGCTGCAAGCGGGAACGTGCTCGACGTGGCGAGTAACGTGGTGGCCGACACCATCGAGCAGGAAATCGCAGACAGCAACCTGATACTCGACGAGAAGGTGTATCTGCCCAAGATGTATGAAGCCGAGGAAGAGGTGGCCGACCGATTGCAACAGTTGAACGAGAAGTTGCCGATTGACTGGCTCAGAGAGAGAAGCATCATGGAGGGTAGTCTGATTACCAGCAAGTACAACGAACTCCAGCGCAAGGCCATCGCCACGGCCATGAGTCAACGGCTGATGATACTGACGGGTGGGCCAGGCACGGGTAAGACCACGACGCTGAAGGGGATGCTCCGTATGTTTGAGCAGGACGGATTGCAGTGCGTGCTCTGTGCCCCTACTGGCAGAGCCGCCAAGCGCATGAGTGAGGCGACGGGTCGAACGGCGAAGACCATCCACCGACTGCTGGAATACCAGCAGGGACAGTTTACACGCAACGAAGAGAACCCCATCAGCGAAGATGTGATCATCTGCGATGAGTCGTCGATGATTGACCTGCTGCTGATGCGGTCGTTGCTTCGTGCTGCTACCGACTGCCGCCATCTGATACTGATAGGCGACAACGACCAGTTGCCGAGTGTGGGAGCCGGTCGCGTGCTGGGTGACATGATAGATAGCGGTTGCATCCCTACCGTCAGGCTCACGGAGATATACCGACAGCAGGAGGGCTCATATATCATCAGTAACGCGCACAACATCATTCATGGGGCACTGCCCATCGTGAGCGGTACGACGGATTTTTTCTTTCTACCAGCCACATCTGAAGACGAGGCGCAAGACCTCGTTTGCAGCCTCGTGTCGGAGCGACTGCCCAAGGCCTATCCAGGCGACGAGACACAGGTGCTCTGCCCCATGCGCAAGGATGGCGTGAAGACTGGTTGCAACGAACTGAACCGACGGTTACAGCAGGCACTCAATCCTCATGGG
>CAJGCA010000127.1 GCA_904501705.1 Clostridiaceae bacterium
GTGATTTTTGACGGAGGGAGAGAAAAGGAGAGCGATATTTATACTTGTCTATCTCTCCCTCAGTCCTCGCAGACGCTCGGACAGCTCCCTCGTCAGAGGGAGCCAAGGCGGGGATTCGACCCATTTATGGGTGGCTAGTAAGCTATGCGTGGCTGGCAGGCCAACAAAAAGCGCATTTGTGCGCAGCCAATAGTATTAGGGCTATGCCCGAAAATGAAATACCCCCCGCTATGCGGGGGGATTATTATTCATATTCTCAGAAGTTTCTTCGCATTGCCGCAGGCGATCTTTTCGCGCTCGATGTCGGATAAGCCCAGCGCGTCAAGCAGACGCCATTCGAGCCCGGGGCTGTGCCACGGCGTGTCGGTGCCGAACAGCAGCTTGTCCGCTCCCTGCTTTTCGAGGATGCTCTCGGCATAGTAGCGCGGCATCGTCGAGTAGCCGAAGGACGTGTCGAAATAGAGGTTGTCGATGCCGCACAGGTGCTGCAGGACACCCTCGCCGCAGTTGATGCCGCCCCAGTGCGCGGCGACGACGGGGGTGTCGAACCAGCCTACGGCGGTCTTCATATTCTCGGGCATCCCTCCGTAGGGCGGCGCGAAGCCGTAATCCAGCCCCGCGTGGAAGACGCAGATCAGTCCGAGGGCGGAGATCTTGCGGTAGATGGGCTTCATCTTCGGGTCGTCGACCGAAAACCCTTGATAGTCGGGGTGCAGTTTTACGCCCTTAAGCCCCAGTGCCTTGATGCGCTCGAGCTCGTCGAGCGCGTTCTCGCTGTCGGGATAGACCGAGCCGAATGCGACGATATCCTCACCGTTGTTGATGGATGCGGCGAAGTCGTTGACGCTTGCTTGCTGATGCGCGTTGGTGGCGATGGACAGCACGACTGAGAGGTCGACGCCGTCCTTTGCCATTGATTGTCGCAGCCCGCCAAGCGTGCCGTCGGTGTAGGGGCGCAGCCCGCCCGATGCATAGGCGAGCTTGGCGATCGCGCCCTCGGCGATCTTGTCGGGGAAGCAGTGGGTATGAAAATCAATGACCATCGAAAAACACCTCGATATAGTATCGGTCGAACGTGCGGCGTTATACCCGCGGCAAAACATTTCCTCAATTATAAGCCCTCGCCCGTCCTGTGTCAAATGATTTTTACCGCGGCGAACGCCGTCGGACGTGCGCGAAAAGGCGAAAAATTGCTCGATGCAACCGAAAGTTGCTAAAAAAACCAACCGAAACACTCTTGATAAATCGCAAAGAACGATGTATAATACCTTGTGTAAGGAGAACTTGACAAAGCGCTCCTTAAATCACACTTGGAGAGTGATGGATTATGAAACTGATCATTAAGAACAACTATGAAGAGATGAGTGCTTGGGCTGCGCAGCATATCGCGGACGCGATCAACAACCATAAGGGCGATCGTCCTTTCGTGTTGGGCTTGCCGACGGGCTCTTCGCCGCTCGGCGTTTACCGCAACCTTATTGAGATGAACAAGGCGGGCAAGGTGACCTTCAAGAACGTTGTCACTTTCAATATGGATGAGTACGTGGGCCTGCCCCGCGAGCACGACCAGAGCTACTGGTACTTTATGCACGAGAATTTCTTTAACCACGTCGATATCCCCGCGGAGAACATCAATATCCTCAATGGCTTGGCCGAGGATCCCGAGGCGGAGTGCCGGCGTTACGAGGAAAAGATCGCGTCCTACGGCGGCATCGACCTGTTTATGGGCGGCTGCGGCGTTGACGGGCACATTGCGTTCAACGAGCCCTTCACCTCGCTGACCTCGCGTACGGGCGTGCGTGCGTTGACGGAGGATACCCTCATCGCCAACTCCCGTTTCTTCGACAACGATCCCAACAAGGTGCCGAAGACCGCCCTGTCGGTCGGCGTCGGCACGGTGTGCGACTCCAAGGAAGTGCTGCTGGTCATTAACGGTCACAACAAGGCGCGCGCCCTGCGCCACTGCGTCGAGGGCGGCGTCGACCACGCGTGGACGATCAGCGCCCTGCAGCTGCATCAGAATGGCATCATCGCCTGCGATGAGGCCGCTTGCGGCGAATTGAAGGTGGACACCTACAAGTATTTCAAAGAGATCTACAAGGACGAGAAATAAGA
>CAJGCA010000128.1 GCA_904501705.1 Clostridiaceae bacterium
ATGTAAGGTCAGCGGTGCCGCCGACCTGCCCACCGCCAAGACAGTGGCGAAGAGCGTCATCTGCTCCTCGCTGACTAAGGCGGCGATGTTCGGCGCGGATGCCAACTGGGGCCGCGTGCTGTGCGCCATCGGTTACAGCGGTGCAGCAGTAGACGTGAACAAGATCGACGTCGCGTTCAAGTCTGCGAAGGGCATCATCGCGGTGTGCGAGAACGGCGCGGGCGTCGACTTCTCGGAGGAGAAGGCGAAGGAGATCTTGCTCGAGAGCGAGATTGAGATCCTCGTCAACCTCAACAGCGGTGAGGCGACCTCGACCGCTTGGGGCTGCGATTTGACCTACGACTATGTGAAGATCAACGGCGATTATCGCACATAACATTAGGACCGACGGAGGCTGGCGCAGTCTTCGTCGGCTATCCATTTGGAGGGAATAAAGATGGATTTTTCGAATGCACAGCGTGCCGAGGTGCTGACGCAGGCGCTGCCGTATATCAAGCGGTATAACGGCAAGATCGTCGTCGTCAAATACGGCGGCAACGCAATGGTTAATGAGCAGCTCAAGCAGCAGGTGATGGAGGACATCGTTCTGCTGTGGCTCATCGGCGTCAAGGTCGTGCTGGTGCACGGCGGCGGTCCCGAGATCAGCGAGACGATGAAGAAGCTCGGCAAGGAAGCCGTGTTTGTGGATGGCCTGCGCGTAACCGATAAAGAAACGGTGGACATCGTGCAGATGGTACTCGCCGGCAAGGTAAATAAGTCGCTGGTAACGCTCTTACAGATGAAGGGTGGCCACGCGGTGGGCCTGTCGGGTATGGACGGCGGCATCCTTGAGGCGCAGGTGAAGGACGAGCGCCTCGGCTTCGTCGGGGAGATCACCAAGGTACGCACCCAGCCGATCACCGACCTGCTGGAGAAGAATTATATCCCCGTGATCTCCACCGTCGCGAGCGACCACGCTGGTAACGCGTACAATATCAACGGCGATACCGCTGCGGCATATATTGCAGGTGCATTGGGTGCCGAGCGTCTGATTATGATGACCGATATTGCTGGTATTCTGCGTGATAAAGACGATCCTTCCACCCTCATTCCCGAACTCACCGTCTCCGAGGCGAAGGCGCTGTATGACGAGGGCGTTATCTCGGGCGGTATGATCCCTAAAGTGGATTGCTGCATCGAGGCGCTGGAAAAAGGCGTAGAAAACGTCATCATTATGGACGGCCGTGTGTCCCACTCCATCCTGATGGAGCTGCTCACCGACGAGGGCGCAGGTACGATGGTTACAGGAGACTGATATAATGAACACGAAACAACTCGACAGCACCTATGTTGCCAACACCTACGCGCGCTTTCCGCTGAACATCGTGCGCGGAAAGGGCTCGCTCGTGTGGGACGATGAGGGCAAGGAATACATCGACCTGTCTACGGGTATCGCGGTCAACACGTTCGGCCTCGCGGACGAGCAGTGGGCGGCGGCGGTATCGGCACAGCTTGGAACGCTGCAGCACGCATCCAACCTCTACTACACCGATCCTTGCGCGAAGCTCGCGCAGGTTCTGTGTGAGCGCACGGGGATGAAGAAGGTGTTCTTTTCCAACTCCGGTGCGGAGGCGAACGAGTGCGCCATCAAGGTTGCGCGCAAATACGCCGCCGACAAAAAGGGCAAGGACTATTACACGATTATTACGCTTGAGAACAGCTTCCATGGTCGCACCATCACCACGCTTGCGGCGACGGGTCAGGCGGTGTTTCACGAGGATTTCACCCCCTTGACCGAGGGTTTTGTGTATGCAAAGGTGAATGACTTTACAGCTGTAAAAACCTTGACACAGCAGTACAAATGCGCCGCGATTATGATGGAAGTGGTGCAGGGCGAGGGCGGCGTGATGCCGCTCGACAAAGAGTTCGTCAGCGCGGTGGCCAAGCTCGCCGCCCAGCAGGATATTCTGCTCATCACCGACGAGGTGCAGGTCGGCAACGGCCGCAGCGGCAAGCTCTACGGCTATATGAACTATGACATTCAGCCCGATATCGTGTCTACGGCAAAGGGGCTCGCCGGTGG
>CAJGCA010000129.1 GCA_904501705.1 Clostridiaceae bacterium
GGTGTACCCGAGCGCAACCAGCGACTCGTCCGCCTTACGGATGTAGGTGCGGATGTCCTCGTTCTGTTTTAATTGTTCGTAAGTGATCATACCGTCTCCTTATTTTCGGCGAAGCTTGTTTTGCAAACGTAAGATCTGCTCGCGGCGCGCACGCGCCGCATCGTCATCAAGGCAATACTGCCCGTCCTCAAAGCGGCACATATCCCCCGCTTTGGCCTCGGCGGGCAGTTGCGTGCGCAGGACGTTATGCGAGACTTTCTCCTCGTCGATGAGTACGGCAATATCATTCTCAAAACGGTCAATGCTGTACAGCATACGGCTACTCTCCTTTTTATTTCTGTGTACTGATGGTCAAATTCTTACCGTCGGTTGCCACAGCAATATGACCGTGCACATCCGCGCGGTAGACGGTGACGCCCATCTTACCCAGACGCGTGAGCACCTCGCTGTGCGGGTGACCGTAGGAATTGCCTTTGCCGCACGGAACGATCGCGTAATCGGGATCGACCTTTGTCAAAAAGGTCTGCGAGGACGAGGTATTGCTGCCGTGGTGACCGACCTTGATTACATCCGCCGACAGCGGTCTGCCCGTTGTGAGCAGTTCTTTCTCAACGTCCGTCTCTGCATCGCCCATAAAGAGGAAGCTGCGCTCACCAAAGGTCAGGCGCGTGACCACGGAGATATTATTCGCCTCATCGCTCTCGGAAATCGGCGCCAGCACCGTCAATTGTGCCGTGCCAAGCGAGTATACCGCACCGGGCTTTGCTTCCTCTACGGGGACACTCTTGTTATCCAGCGCTTCCAGCATATTGAGGTAGGTTGCGGAGGTCGGCGTTTCATCCTCCGGCATAAAAGACATCACGAATTTGTCAACGGGGATGCCGTTAATCACGTCCGCCATTCCGCCGATATGATCGGCGTGCGGATGGGTGGCTATCACAAGATCAAGCTTCTTGACGCCCTGATTATTCAGATACGCCAGCACGTCATCGCCGTCGCCACGTTCTCCCGCGTCGATCAGTGCATTGACCTCGCCCTGCCGGATGAGGATGCTGTCTGCATTGCCGACGTCGATGAAACACACCTGCAGTTCGCCCTCGGGAGTGACCGACGGGCTCGCCAAATCCGCGTTGGCAAACAGCTCATCCCAGCTCGGGATACCGAGGCTCGGCACGAGTTGTCCCAGCTCGATCACCAGACAAAAGATCAGCACCGCTACAGAAACAGCGGAAATAATCTTCTTTTTTGTCTTCTTGCTGAACAATGCCATCTTATTCTTCCCCGTTCATATTCATCTCGATCCACTGTTGACGGGTGATGAGTACCTCGCGCGGCTTACTGCCCGCGCTCGGTCCGATGATGCCGCGCTGCTCCATCTGGTCGATGATGCGTCCCGCGCGTGCATAGCCGAAGCGCATCTTGCGCTGCAGCATCGAGGTGGAGATCTGTCCCGCTTCCACGGCGATTTCGATCGCCTGCGGCAGCGCCTCGTCAGCGTCGTCCCCATCGCCGTCATCCATGGCGTCGCCGCGACTGCTCGCGCGACCGGCGGCCGCCGCCTGCTTCTCGATCTCATCGATGATCTCCTGATCATATTCCAGCGGCTTTTCAGCGTTCTTGAGGAATTCAATGACGCGCTCGATCTCCTTGTTCGTCACGAAACAGCCCTGCACACGACGGGGCTTCGACTGTCCGACGGGCATAAACAGCATATCGCCGTAGCCGAGCAGCTTCTCCGCACCGTTGGCGTCGAGGATGGTACGGCTGTCGGTGCCGCTCGCCACCGTCAGCGCCAGACGACTCGGTATGTTCGCTTTAATAAGACCCGTGATGACGTCCACCGAGGGGCGCTGGGTCGCGATCACCATATGCATACCCGCGGCACGCGCCATCTGTGCCAAGCGGCAGATGGAGTCTTCCACCTCGTTGGCGGCGGCCATCATCAAGTCGGCCAACTCGTCGATCACAATGAGAATAAGCGGTAGAGGCTTGATCGTCTCGCTGGCACGCGCCATCTCATTGTATCCCGCGATATCGCGCACATTCGACTCCGCA
>CAJGCA010000130.1 GCA_904501705.1 Clostridiaceae bacterium
CTCATTACGCTGCCGCTGCTGTATCGCCCTGAGAACTTCCCCAACATCTTCGGCTATTATGGCGAGGCAGGCACGAGGGTCGCAGCCGTCAACACGATGCTGGGTTGGTTGGTGGCTCTTCAGTTGGCAGAGCTGAAGCCCAAGAAGCGCAATCACATCTTCAAAGTGGGTTATGAGATGGGCGGTTACAACGCCGACTCGCCCATCTTCGGCTATCGCTTCGAGTGCGATCCTATCGTCGCGCGTCTGGTAGCGTCGGTTATCTATGTGGCGTTTCGCACCATCGTAAAGCCAGACTTCGCCACGATGCGGCAGGAGGTGGGCGGCACGTCATACCCATACGGATTGCAGTATTATCTTGACCTCGGATTGAACCATCTAAAGACTCCCGAAGAGATTCAAAAGAATGTGGTCAACAAGGGAGGCTTCTACGTTGACCTGCGCGAGTTCATGCCTTCGTCGGCTGGTCCCTTTGCGCCTGGCTATACGGAGAGACCGCCTCACATGATGACCGATGCGAAGGACGCGCTGACAAACACCAACACCGACAGAGCCATCCACGAATACATCGTGCGGACGTTCAATCTCAGCACGACCGACAAAGATGCTCACCAGATGACCGTTCAGGCGATTGCCGACAAAGAGCAATCGACGCAGCACCTCTATGGCTCCAACAAGACCGTCGGCGAGTTCACGTTCCATCCAGTCTTCGGAAAAACGACCATCGGAAAGAAGCTGAAAACGGACGGCAGCGTGGCAAATCTCACGTTCCTGGTGCAAGCCATCGGAACTTACTTCCGCATCATCCTTCAGTCGAAGGCCGTCACGCCGATGCAGTACGGTCGCCTGCGCCCCGGCTGCTCATGGAGTGAAGAGAAGAAAAAGAACTCCGACACCGACGACCGCCGCAATGTGTTGGTGAACATTACCATCGAAGACAACGACGGTCAGAAGACGAGCTCATACGGATATGACGACAACGGTATCTGGGTGGCCACGCCCGTAGAGCGCGACCAATACGAAGAGGATCAGAAGAACCGCCTCGGTGCCAACAGCTATCCGTCGGGCCATTCGTCGGGCATCTGGACTGTGGCGATGATGCTGATTGAAGCGATGCCCGACCGTGCCGATCTGATTATGCAAGCTGCCAATCAGTTTGCGGTGAATCGCACCATCGCTCGCTATCACTGGACCAGCGACACGCTCTTCGGGCGACTGCTTGGCAGTGTGGCCAATGCGATGTGTCATGCTACGACAGACTACGACGCGCTGCTGAAGGCGGCAAGAAAGGAGGTTAACGGATGAATACTTTTCATAAATTCCTTGTTAGTTTTTTGTTAGTTGTAGCCGTGGTGGTGCTCTCATCTTGCACCACCACACGCTACATTCCCGTGATTGAGCACGCGACCGACACGCTGGTGCAGCGAGTGGTGGAGCGCGACTCCATTCACGTGCACGACAGCATCCGTGTCACCGAGAAAGGCGATACCGTGACCATCGAGCGGTGGCACACGCAGTATCGTGACCGCTGGCACCACGATTCGGTGTACGTCGCGCATCATGATACGATTCCGCAGCCTTACCCCGTCACCGAATATGTCGAGCGCAAGCGTTCGTGGGTGGATTGGCTGTTCATCATCATCGGTGTGGTGACTCTCTTCTGCGGAATTATTTGGTTAGTAAAGAGAATAAAGAAATTTTTTATTATTTGATGCTATTTATTGGTTATTTTTACGCATGCCGTGAGGCACACGCGACCCCGCGAGGGCGAGCACATCAAACTTTTTTATTTAGGTCCCCCCGGTGGTCACAACAGCCATCGGGGAGTTTTTTATTTAGTAAACCCACGACGGGGTTTTGCGGGAATAGTAGATTAAAATACATTTGCAAATGGAAATTACACTTGATTCAATCATTGGTATTCTCGGCCTGCTCTTCGGTGGCGGTGCCGTAGGCGGTATCTTTACATGGAGGTGGCAGCGGGCGAAAGCCAAGGCCGAAGCCAAACAAGCCGAAG